>CAXUNV010000061.1:0-6618 GCA_964252355.1 uncultured Chthoniobacterales bacterium
TCCCAAAACAGGCCTCGAGGCAACCCGCCCGCTTTCCCGAGCGCCTCGAGCGCGGCCAAGAGCGGTGCCATGAGGGCATCCTCGTCCATGAACCGGTCCACCGCGCCCACAACCTCCAAGACAACGGCTTCCGGCGAAACCGCGTCGACTTCGACAACCACCCCGTCGCTCTCCCCGGACCGGCCACGCACGCCAAACGCCCGGGATTCGTAGGCGACGCGCGCACCACGGCATGCCTTGCAAAAGCCTCGACAGCACCTCACGCGCGGACGCCTCCAGCGTCGAGGCGAATCCCCGACGCGGCTCGTCGCCGTCCCACAAGAGCGCTTTTGCCGCGCGCCGGACCCGCGCGTTCCGAAAGCGCGGAATTAACCGGAACTCCGACCCGTAGCCCGTCAAAGCGTCGGGATCATCCGGGAGCTTGGGCGCGGAGAGGTCGACGGCGCTTCCCTGCCAAGCCTCAAACAAGGTGGCCACCGAGGCGGGCGTAGGCCGGCCCGGCGGTACGACCCCGCGGTTGGCCATCGGGTAAACCTCCGCTCTCTCCAGTTCCTTGAAGAACGCCCGAAGGCGGTCACGCAACGGGGGCGGGAGGCGCCGGCTGTTGGCGACCGTCACGCCAAAGTCGCCGAGCGCTAGGTCGGGGTCGAAGACCGCACCCGCAGTGAGGGCGGCGTCGATCTCCACCGCCTCACCGCTCCCGAGCAACGCGGCCAAATCGCCCGCTTCTGCCCGCGATCGCGCGAAGAAAACCCCCCAGCTCGGGCAGGTGCGGTGCCCGCCCTCTAGGGGGGACAGCTCCAACCAGACCATCGGGGGCCAGAGCCAGACGTTGGCGACCTCGCCGGCGCCGAAGGCGAGGTCCTGCGGCTCCGCGAAGATGCCGATCTGGTCCGCGCCGTCCAAATCTCGTCCATCACGCTCGGGAACGGGGCGGTACTTTCCACGAATCTTCGCTAGGCGCGCCGGCGGGCAACGGGGAGTGAGCTCCTCCCGGGCGTCCTGCCGCCGGCTGGACGCCTTGTCGGCGTGCGCGACGGCACCCCAGTTGGCGAACCCGTACTCGCGGGCGACGACGTCCAGGCAGACCGACCAGGGTACCTTTTGCGCCGGCGCTTCGGCCGGGCTTTTGCCGGCCAACCGGCCGACGTTCGAGGTCACGCGCCGGACGGCTTCGGCATCGCCGGCGGCAAGGCTTCGTTCCAGCCGGCGCGCTTCGGCGCGCAGGCGCCCCACAGTCGCCCCAAGGGGCAGGTGTTTGGGCATGGCATCTCCGGTGGCGGGACCCGCGGCCTGCCAACGGACCCCGCGCGGGGTGGTCATGCGACGGAAACGGTCGGATGGAATGTGCGCTGGGAAGGCGAAACCCTTCCCGCAGGCCCGGAAGCGCCCCAACACGCGCTCGGCTTGGAGAGGACCACATCCGGACGTTGCACGTCAAGTGGTTAGAGGGGCGGACCAGCTCGCGGCTGCGAAAGGAGCTGTGCCAGCCACGGCAACTTGCCGGCTCTCACTGACCGAACATCGAACCGCTTCTTCCTCAATGCCCTTCGGCGGCCCCTTGGTTCTGCGCCCACCGCTTCTCCCACCTTGTGTAAGCCCGGACGAGCATCTGATCATCCTTTGATAAGCGTGCTAAATCGCCGAGTTGCCGGACCCGTTTGCCGAGAAATTCGGGATCGATGAGGGTGGCGACCGCCCTCCGATCGAACCGGTACGGGTTCTCAGAATCCTCAGGGTCGTGAGCACGTGCCATCGCAGCTAATACCTTGAGTACCCTCAACAGGCAGCGGTCATCGTTGACGGTTCTGCGCACCCACGCTTCGGTGCGGTCGTGCTGGCACCCACCCCAGAAGAAAACGAGGCGCAACACCTGGGGATGTGAAAGCAGCTCACCTGACGCGGCAAGCGCCGCCACCCGGTCCGACGCGAAGACCTCCAAAGCCGTCAGACGTTCATCGTCGAGTGCCGAAACCTCGCCTTGCGGCCTTTCCAAACGCTGGCGGTGGGTGGTGCAGATGATCACCGGCGCCACCACCCCTTTGGTCGACTCAAACATTTCGCGCAGCGCGGCGCCGGCCGCCTCATAATCACCCCTTCCCCGATCGATCCCGGCGCGTTTTAGCCAGATTTCCTCCGCAAGCCAAGCAGCCCGCAAAGGTGGGTCCGAAAGAAGCTGTCCGGCAACCGTCGCTGGTAGGTCGTCCGCTGCATCGATGAGCGCGCAGGCGAGTCTTCCCGCCGCGCTAGGCTCGAGTGCGCCGGCCGCGCGGTGTTGCAGCCTCCGGAGAACCGCGACCGGCGAGCGGGTCTTGAACAGCAGCCTGAGCTTCTCGGCGACGTCGGCTTGTGCCGCGAGGGCGAGCATGTCCGAAATCTCGGCTTCAGAGACGTCGTCCCGATCGCGCCGAAAAGCAAAGTACCGCCAGAAGTTTTCGAGCTGACAGGCCCGCGGCGGACCGCCAACCACGACGGTGCGCCCGCCAAACAGGGGAGGAAACGTGAGCATCAACCAGCCTCTCGCGACATCACGGCGCAGGGGCGGAACGCGCTCGAGCAGCCTCTGAATGCATTCCTCTTTCGCCTTCTTTTCGCCGTTCGTTCCAACCAGAAGGCGGGTGAAGGAGCCGGTGAGCGCTTCGGCTTCACCGGCCAATGCCCCGTGCAGATTCGGCTCGAACATCCGCATCGCCTCGAGAGACATCAGGTCGATTACGTCCGCTTCAAGTCCTGAATCCGTGGAAAGCTGGACGAGGGAGAATCCCAAGCTCGACATCAAGCGCTTTAGGTGGCGCGGATTTTTGAGATGGGTGCCCAACACCTTAAAGTAGAGGTCCGAAAGCCGTCGTGCGTCGAGTTGGGACACCCCGGTTGAGCCACCTAGCAGCCCTTCCAGCTCGGATTCGAACTCACGCGCCAGCTCGTCGTAGGAAAGCCCAGGTACCTCGAACGCTGCCTGGACGATCTTCTCCAGCGCTTCGCGGGCGCGTCCCCCGTAGGCGCGGCGGATCGAGCGCTCCACGGCTTCCCGATCGAAGATCAGCAGGTACACCGAGTTGGGGAGGTCGGCATTCGCGCTCACCAGGCGGATGGTTTCGAACACCTCGTCCGCCGGAAGGCGGTCAAGGTCGTCGACCACGACCAGGATGGGACGGGTGAGCTTCTCCATCTCGGCTGCAATCGTTCTCTTTTCCTGGAAGGCATCGGCCTGATCCCCTGCGGCTGCCGCGCCCAATCCGGCCTCGGCCAATGCTGCGGCACCCGCAATCGGGGCGACGTGGGCGACTACATCCGGGTTGCCCGACGTGCTCAAGGCCGTCAGCCATTCACGCACGGGCGTGAGGACTCTGCTAAGTCGGCCTCCATGCTTGCGGAGCGCGTCTCCGAGTTCCTGGCCTCGACCGCCCGGGTTTTCCTTCCGGATCTGCGCGGCCAACGCGTCAAAGAAGAATTCTGTCAACCGGGCGGTGCCGGAGACCTGCCACGGGTGGAACTCGACCACCGCGGGGCTGGCCGCGACGTCACCCTCAGCCTCGCGTCCCGTTCGAAGTTGCTCAAGGAGCATGTTTTTGACCGACGTTTTCCCGCTGCCCCATGGTCCCGTGAGCGCCAAAACCAAGGAACCCGCCGGATCCGCCGCCCGGCGGATCACCCCGGCCAGGGCCCGCACGAACCTTTGCCGGTCGAACCGGTCTTGCCCAATGCTCTGGATGGGCCGGTCGGCTTCAATCGCGAGCCGCTTCTTGAGGTCACGCATGCGGCTCAAAGGTATGGCCTGCCTCGGGGCGGTGGGAAGCGTTCAATTGCCGAGCCATTCCGCCGCGGCGCTCCAGTTTACGCCGCACCGCTCGACGCCGGTCCGGACCCCGCATGGGCCGGCAAAAGCGAAAACCCACCTGCCTGCCTCAGCAATGTTTACCAGTCACACGACACCGCGGCACCCTGTTCGGAGGAACCGGTCAGGGCCTTCAGCACCAGGTGAACAAACTCCCTTAGCTAGCGCCGTCTTGCAGCGGCCATAAAACCCTACTGGTGAAGGTGCCTCAGCAACGCTCCGAGCAGCCTCGGGATAACTGCCAGACCGCCGAAGTACATGATAGTGATGATGGACACCATGCCGACCCATTCCAGCCACGAGAAGATGGGCCGTGGTTTGCCCGGCCGGCGCTGCGCGACCCGTTCGCCGCGCAGCCGGGCGACCTCTGCGCGCGGCGGGGCGACTTCGGGTTCAAAAGGGGCGCCCCCGCGCAGCGCCTGGGATTGCCGGAACTTGTCGACGAGGATTTCAGCCACCCCTCTCGGAGAATCCGGCAGCGACAAACCGCTTGAAGAGGCCGTGCGTGTAAATCATGGCGAGCTCGAGAACTTGCCCGATTTTAGGCCGCAACTCGTGGGGCGGCACGGCCTTTTCCACCCCCTGATCCGCCGTGCGCCCCTTGGCGGCGGGCGTTGGGGTCAACGCACCTCTTCGTGGGCGACGCGGAACAACTCGTCCTCCCGCACCCGTAAGGCCCCGGCGAGCCGGTGGAAGACTTCCAGGGTGGCGTTGCGCACCCCCCGTTCTACCTGCTGGCCAAAGCTGCCTTCTGGCGCGTTTCCGGCAGCGAGCCGAGGAAGCCCGCCAGGACGGGCCGGTAACGAATCAGGGTGCCTCGCGCCGCACCGGTGGTGATTTTGCCCGCCGTCCGCTCGGCGAAGTAGTCCTCGACCGTCTGATTCTGGAAACGTTCGCCGCTGGTGGCGGCCATCAAGGCATCCAGCAGTTGAATGCCGGCGGTCTGAGTCAACTCGGTGCGGGCGGCCACACGCGCCGCCCGTTCGAAGGTCCTGGCTACCTCCAACACCTTCCATGAATCCGTCTGTTTGGTCGTTTTCCAAAGAACCTGACCGTGCGGACCTCGGAACTTGGCCTGCCAGTAAGGGCTGACCTTCCCGGACGCGCCGGCCTTCCTGTGGATGGACGCCCTGGGCAGAAAGTTCTACCCATCGTTCTACTCGTCCATGGGCATACCGTTAAGTCCTTTGGCGTGCGAATCGTTCAAAACGAATATCTTTGGATATGCTCGGACAGATCGGATGGAAACCTCCATTCTATCCGTTGAACTACGGGGACGCCGGTTCATCACCCCCCTTGGGGCCGCGGAGCCTCTACCCCAGAAACGCCCCGGTCGCAATCGCGGACGTAGGCCGGCACGCGGCTTACGTGCGCAAGGCATACGTAAATCTGCGTATTTACGGTTGACCGACCCTTGTAAAGGATGTCCCCCAGATTCCCTGCTCGCCGCCCGCGGATCGCGCAACTCAATGGCCGAGCCGCACGAAAAACCCGTCATGCATATCCCAACCACCTCGCTAGCAAGAAGCGATAAGTCGAAGCCGCTCGATTTTGTCTGGCTGGAGCTCACCAACAGGTGCAATCTCAAGTGCCTACACTGTTACGCCGAGTCCGGACCGCGCAGCGGCAGCTCGGATGTGTTGAGCGAGGCAGATTACCTCGATCTCATCGAGCAAATTTATGGACTCGGTTGCAGAAAACTTCAGTTCATCGGTGGAGAACCCACGCTCAACCGCAGCCTGCCACGGCTGATCGAAGCCGCCTACTTCACAGGATTCGAGTTCATTGAGGTCTTTACTAACCTAACGCGGCTTCCGGACGAGTTGTTAGCAACTTTCTCCCGCTTCGGCGTCGCCGTTGCGACTTCCTTCTACTCCCATAAGCCGCAGACGCACGATCTGATCACTGGCCAGAGCGGCAGTTTCGAACGCACGGTACGAAACCTACGCAGGGTTCTCGGAGCTGGACTAACACTTCGGGTGGGCATCATTCGCATGGAACAAAACGAGCACGAATTCATTGAGGCGTGGGAGTTTCTCGAGCGGCTCGGCGTCAAACAGATCGGCAGCGATCGAGTGCGCAAAATCGGGCGAGCGGCCAGCGGGAACTCTTGTGAGCTGGGGGAGCTGTGCGGCAGTTGCGCGGCTGAAATTCTCTCGATCGGACCAGATGGGGTTGTTTCCCCCTGCAACATGTCAAAGCGCTGGTCGGTCGGCTCGATTTTAGAGACCCGGTTGGAAGAGATTGCGACCTCGCCGCGTTTGCTGGAGCTGCGTCGAGAAATCAGAGAAGAGGTACAGAAGCGCACAGCCAACGAGATCAAGGCAAGTTGTAATCCTAAAAATTGTGTGCCGTACTCAAGCTGCTGCCCGACCACCCAAGCCTGCTATCCCTGTGCGCCGAACGGGTGCACTCCTTGCCGCCCCAAAGGGTAGCGCACGTTCGAAACCTTCGCCGGGTGGAATGGCCCAAAGCGCCCTGGTGGCGTTCACCGCATCGGATCAAGCGATGCGGAGTGGACCCTCGTTTCACCCTTTCGCTTTGCTTGATCAAGGAGGATGCCCGGCAACGCCGGCACGATTTACTCGCGATTTTCGAAATTGCCAGGCTGGATCATGCACGCGGCACCGGCGGTGACGCCGCACCGCCCCTCGCAGCGTTCTTCTCAGACCAACCTTACGGCTCGAGCAGTTCCCCGCGCAACGTCACCGACGCGGTGACGTCCAGCGTGCCCGGTTCGATGGGCGTTTCGGCCTTGGCCCTGGCCATGGCCATCATGGGGG
>CAXUNV010000061.1:6628-14031 GCA_964252355.1 uncultured Chthoniobacterales bacterium
GGTTTGGTGGGTACTCCAGGCCTGCCTCGCGCACCTCCACGCTCCGAAACCGCAGGGGACCACCGGCCTTGTCGCCGTCTAAGCCGCGCACGACCGCCTCCGCACGCGCCACGGCATCAGCCGTCGCGGCGGTCAACGCCTCGCGTCGGCTCGCCTCGTCTTCCTCCAGCCCAAAAACCACGCCGCTCACGGCGTTGACCCCCGCCTGTACGGCGCGATCGATGACCTCACCCACCCGGGAGAGGTCGCGGAGTTTTACCGTCACAGTGTTGGAGACCTCGTACCCTTCGATCTGGTTGGTCCGCAGGTTGCCTTCCAAGGCGTGCTGCGCGGTGATGGCATAACCGCCTGTGCTCACCTCCATCCCCGGATCGTTCACGCCCTTGACGGCGGCCACCGCGGCCGTGCTTTTTCGCGCGTTCTCTTGTTGGGCGAACAGCGCCGCCCGGTTTTGCGTGACGACGGCGAGGTAAACGGTCGCGCGGTTGGGAGGCCGATGCACGGTGGCGTTCCCCGTCACCACGACGGTGCGGCCATGACCCACGGGGGTCGGTGCCGGGGACGCCGCGTGCGCCAGCGCCGGGTTATCCTGCGCGGGGAGCATCCCGGGCGTGAGCAGCGCAAGCCAAAAAAGGTGCAGAAGGAAAGGTCGCATGGACCTCTTCGACCAGCTGCGTTCGCCCCGCGTTCAACCGAGCGCGCCTCAGACCGGACCGAGGCGGCATTCCCCGCGCGACGCCCACCCAGCACTGGGAGTCCATCGGCCGCCGTTTGGGAATAGGATGGACAATCGCGCGCTCTAGGGTGGTGTCGGGGTCAGCGGGGGAAGGGCAGAGCCGCATCCGTCGCTAACCATGCGGCTGCCCATGACGAAATCCTTCCCATTTCTCCCAGCGACCACCGGTGCTCTGGCCGGCCTATTGAGCGGATGGGCGTTCCTGCCGGGAGCCGTGGGTCATCCGGCGTTGGGCCTCGCCCTTGGCGCCCTGCTCGGCGCCGGTCACGCCACCCTGGTGCCGATGACGTCGCGCACGAAGGATGCTGCCGATCGGGCGATGACGGCCGCCGCCCTCGGCCTGCCGCTTTGGGGCGTCCTCAACGTCTTGCTCTTGCCCGTCCTCGCCGGCGGGGCGCCGCGGTGGACTGCTGCGGAGCTACGCAGCCTCTTTCCCACCCTCGTCGCTTGGCTGCTCTTTGGCTTCGGCCTTGGCCTGCTAACCTCGCTCGGCGATGCCCTCGCTCGTCGCCTGCTGCGTCCGGCGGTGCCACCACCCCCGGCGGCGTCCTCGCCTCCGCAGGTCCGGATTCTAATCGCCGGCGGCGGTTTTGCGGGAGTAACCACGGCCGAAAACCTGGAACGACGGTTTCGGGACGATCCCGCCGTGAGCCTCACCTTGTTGAGCGAAACCAATGCGCTCCTTTTCACGCCGATGCTCGCCGAGGTCGCCGCGTCCAGCCTGGAACCCACGCACATTTCGGCACCCCTGCGCACCAGTCTCAAACGCACGCGCATCGTGCGTGGGCGGTTGAAAGGCGTCGACTTGGAAAAACGGCATGTGTCGCTCGAAAACGGCGTGGGTGACGTCGACGCATTGGCTTTCGACCACCTTGTCTTGGCTTTGGGCGCCGTCCCCAGCTACCTCGGCAACGAGAGCATCGAAAAACATGCCTTGAACTTCAAGACGCTGGCCGACGCCATCCACATCCGCAACCACGTCATCGCCTGCTTCGACCGCGCCGACGCGGAACCCGACCCGGCGAAGCGCCGCGCGCGCTTGACTTTTGTAGTGGCCGGCGGCGGCTTTTCCGGCGCCGAGTTGGCTGGTGGCCTCAACGACTTCGCCCGCGGCATGCTCGCCGATTACCCCAACCTTTCCGCGGATGAGCTGAGCGTCGTGCTCGTCCACTCGCGCGACCGTATCTTGCCCGAGTTGCCGGAATCATTGGCCGGTTATGCGTTGGAGCGGATGCGCGCACGGGGTGTCACCTTCAAACTCAATGCCAAGGTGGCCGGAGCGGAGCCGGGTTTGGTGACGCTTGATCCCGCCGAAACGGTCGCCACCGAAACCCTCATCTGGACGGCAGGCACCACGCCAAACCCGCTCCTGCAGGAGTTGCCCGTCGGATGCGACAAACGAGGTGCCGTCGTGGTGGAGAGCACGCTCGCCGTGCCTGGTCACCCGGGTCTCTGGGCGCTCGGCGACTGCGCCGCGATCCCCGACGCAAAAACCGGTAAACCGTGCCCGCCCACGGCCCAGTTTGCCACGCGGGAAGCGCCGCTCCTCGCCCGCAACCTCCGCGCCAGCGTGCGCGGGGAACCGCTCCGGGGTTTTCACTTCGATTCGTTGGGCACGCTCTGCGTGGTCGGCCACCACACCGCCTGTGCGGAGGTCAAAGGATTCAAGTTCAGCGGCCTTTTCGCTTGGCTGCTTTGGCGGGGTATCTACTGGGCCAAGCTGCCGGGTCTTGAGAGGAAGGTGCGCGTGCTCTCGGATTGGACCATCGAGCTGTTCTTCCCCCGCGACATCGTGCAAACCCTCGATCTCGAAAAACCCGTCGACAACCGGCAAACATGAGTCTTCCCCTCTCCGGAAGAGTCGCCGTCGGATTGGCCGTCGGTGCGGTCGGCGGCGCGCTCTGCGCGTCGGTGGGGTCGGTGCCGTTCCTGACGGGCGCTCTCGTCGGCGGAGTCGGCGGGCTTCTCTTTACTCTGTTCGCCAAGACCCGCGCGACCACGCTCGGCGCGGGCTTGCTCTGGGGTCTCGCCTTTGCGCTGCTCCTCTGGTTGATTGGGTCAGTCGGCGCCGTTTGGATGGCGAAGCCTCAAGCCTCAGGTGGCATGCTTGACGAGGCCCGGGCGAACTTTCCCGAACTCGTGGCCCTCCTGCTGCTCTTCGGCGCGCCGCTTGGCCTCGCGCTGGGCGCAACCGGCCACCGGCGGATGTCCCCTTCACTGACCCCGGGTCACCCGGAACGCTTCCCCCTGGCGCGGGCACTTACGGCGGGCGGTTTGGCTGGCCTCGTCGGCGGGTGGGCCTTCGGTATCTGGATGGCCAAGGCGAACTTCTTTCCGCTCATCGCCGGCTTGGTGAACTCCACGTCACCCCTCGTTGGCCACCTGCTCCACTTCGTCTTTGCCCTGATCATCGGCGCGACCTTCGGGCTGCTGTTCGCGCGCGACGTGCGCGGCCTCGGCTCGTGCTTGGGTTGGGGGCTGGGCTACGGCATCTTCTGGTGGTTCCTGGGCCCGCTCACGATCCTGCCGCTCTGGCAGGGGCACACGCCCGATTGGGGGTTTGCCCACGCGCAAGGGCTCTTTGGTTCTTTGGTGGGCCACATCGTTTATGGGCTGCTCGCCGGCGTCTGTTATGCCGTCTTCGACAAGCTCTGGGTCGCCTTTTTCATCGACTCTGATCCGATCAACCGCCAACCCGAAAGCCCCGGCTCGCGCACGGTGCTTTCCTTGGCCTGGGGCGCCGCGGCGGGTCTGGCGGGCGGCTTGGTGTTCTGGCCGGTGATCGCCGCCGTGGAAGGTTTGCCGCGCATCGCGAATTTGGTGGGCAGCGGGTCACCCGTCGTGGGCTTGGCCGTGCACCTCCTCATCAGCGTTCTTCTGGGCATGGGCTATGGCGCGCTCTTCGCCCGCGAATCACCGGACGGCAGCGCGGGCCTTGCTTGGGGTCTCTTGTACGGCTTGATTTGGTGGTTCCTCGGCACGCTAACGTTCTATCCAGTCTTGTTGGGTGCACCGTTCGTTTGGACGGCAGCCGCGGCGGCGGCATCGTTGCCTTCCCTCATCGGCCACCTCCTTTACGGGGCGGTGACGGCAAGCGTTTTCCTGCTCATCGAACGCCGGTACCAGGATTGGCGACGGCTCGATCCGCGCGTGGCGGCCCGCGAGGCGCGCCTGCGCCGTCCGACGGGAACCCCGGCGCCCGCCCTCTGGCTTTTCGCCCTCGGCACCGGCGTGCTCCTGCCGATCATCCTGGGCCCGTGATGAAACCGAGCCGTGGAAGGACGCGGCGACGTCTCTGGCGCGGGCGCGGGCACCCGCCGCGCGAGCCCTCCCTTCCATGGATGTTGCGTCCACCTGCGGGCTTTGGCGGGCAGGATCGGGCACTCCTACCCGCCCAGATATCTCTGCAGCCGGAATAAGGTCCGCCCGCCTAACTCTCTGTTTATGTAGCGGCCACCTGCGGCCCTCGTTTAACATCATGAATCTAACTAAAATCTTCACCATCACCGGAATCGCGTTCGGGTTGGTTAGTCACGCCACGGCGGCTAACCCCACCGTAAACGTCAACGCTCAAGGGACCGCCTTGGAAGGCAACGATCCGGTGGCGTTTTTCGCTGATAAAAAGGCCGAGTCAGGCAATCCTACCTTCTCCAGCGAGTACAACGGAGCCAAATACCTATTCGCCTCGGAAGAACACAAACAGGCATTCGATGCGGAGCCCGACAAGTACGCGCCGAAGTACGGCGGGTTCTGCGCCTTTGGGGTGTCAGTCGGGAAAAAGTTGCCGGTGCAGATCAACACTTGGCAGGTGGTCGATGATCACCTTTACCTAAACTACAACAAAGACGTGGAGAAGAAGTTTAAGAAGGATGTTCCCGGCAATATCGCCAAAGCAGAGAAGAACTGGCCGGCGGGGAAGGGCCAAAAGCTCGAGAATTGACGGTTGCGTTCCCCGGGTGGCGCCACGCCTGGCGCTTCCCGGCGCGGCGGGGTTACCGGGGACGGCCAAGGTACCGGGCGTTTGCTACGGTGCGGCCGCCTGCCGCCGCGCGCGGTGCGCGGCGGCTTTGGCGCGGTTGCCGCAGACGGCCATTGAACACCAGCGGCGGCGGTGGTTTTTAGTGCCGTCGTGGAACAGGAGGGTGCAGGCCGGGTGGGCGCATTGGCGAATCAGGCCGTCATCCAAGGTGGCCAACAAGTCAGCCGCACTCTCCGCGATGGGGGCCAGCAAATCGCTCGGCTCCCGCCAAGGCAGGCGGAAGCGTTTTCGGAACTTGCCATCCCTGTCGCGCACTAACTCGGCGCGGGCGGGTGAACGGGCCAGCAGCGGGTTGAGCACCTCTAAAATCTTCCCCGGCGCCGGCCTGCCGGCGAGCACGGCTTGCACGACGTTCCGCAGGGTCTCGCGCAGGATTTTGGCGGCGTCCAGGGTGGCCGCGCCTTCCACAGAATTACCCCAGCGCTTCGCGACGGTCCGGGCCTCAGGTTCGGAGAGCACGCCGGCGTGCACCAACCAGCGGACGTAACTGGCAAAATCAGGAAGGAGGTCAACGCCTGCGACGACGGTGTTGGTCAGGTCCAGACAGAGTGCATCGCCGACAAACGGAAACGACGGCGACGACGGAACCGGCGAAGAGAGTTCGTGAACAGGCATGCGAAAGGCCCCAACCGCCCAGGATAACCTTTAAAAGCACGGTTGACAAGTTACGCAATCGTCGTAACCGTTGAAACATAAATTCAAAGGTTATTTCTTGGCCGCCCAACTCGCTATCATGAGCATCACCGTTTCCGATCCGACCGCCCCAGTCCGCCAGCCCGACGCAGGCCTCTCCCCCTCACCTCGCCATCTGCGGGTGACCGTAGATGGCCTGAGCATCTTCTACCGCGAGGCAGGCTCGCCGCAGCACCCGACGCTGTTGTTGCTGCACGGTTTCCCGACATCCTCGCACATGTTCCGCAACCTCATCGCGGACCTCGCCGGGCGCTATCACCTGATCGCCCCGGACCTCCCCGGCTTCGGCTTCAGCGACGCGCCGCCGACGGCGGAGTTCGCTTACACCTTTGACCATCTGGCCGAGATGATCGGCAAATTTGTCGACGCACTCGGCCTGACCCGCTTCGCGCTCTACGTCTTCGACTACGGCTCTCCGGTGGGGTTCCGCTTGGCGCTAAAGCAACCCGAACGCATCACCGCCCTGATCTCGCAAAACGGCAACGCCTACGAGGAAGGGTTGAGCGAGGGCTGGAAGCCGCTCCAGGCCTATTGGCACGAACCAAGCGAAGGAAACCGGGCCGCGCTCCGCGCGTTCCTGCAACCCGAATCCGTCAAATGGCAGTACACGCACGGCGTGCCTGACGAGAACCTCATTGCGCCCGAGAGTTACACGCTCGACAGCGCGTTCCTGGCAAAGCCGGGCAACGACGAAATCCAGCTCGACCTCATTTTAGATTATCGATCCAACGTCACGCTCTACCCCGACTTTCAGGCCTACCTGCGCACCCACCGTCCTCCCGTTTTGGCGGCCTGGGGCCGGCACGACCCGTTCTTCCTGCCGCCTGGCGCGGAGGCGTTCCGCCGCGACGTGCCGGATGCGGAAGTCGTCTTTTTCGACACCGGCCACTTTGCCTTGGAAACCCATCACCGCGAGATCGCCGCGACCATTGACCGTTTCCTGACGGGCGCGCTGGCCCGACCCGGTAGCGACTTTGCCAAATAGACTGGCCCGCTCCGGCCGGCGCTTCGTGATGGGGCAGGCGTCCCGCCTTCCGAGGAGGCCGGCGCTCCGCCACCGCCGCCGGACGATCCCCAGACCACGGGCGGTTTGCGGACGAGGCCAACCCGCACCCCCTGCCCGCAGCGGTTCGCGCAGCGATGCGGGCGGGCTGGGCGTCCTCGTTACCCCGTGACTCGGCCGGGACCGTCGACGGTGGCGGTGATCGTCGGTCGCGCGGAAGCGTGCCGCTCCCGGGGCGTGGGAAAAGCAGGCGGGACGCTTACCTCACCATCTCCACACGTGCAGGCCGCCCCCACCCCCTTCGGTGGCGGCAGGGTCGTCCCCGGCCGTTTCCTCCGCGTCACGGTCTGGCCGATACTTCAGGCCAGCGACGGTCGGCCTGCCGCAGATTGCCGGCTTGGTCCTTGTTGAACAGATCGCGCACCGCCGGGTCATACTGCATCAGTAGGCGGCCGTCGACGATCTGGAACGCTTCCACCTTGATGGGCGCGCGTTGACCCTCGGCGACACCATAGGCACAGAAGCCCCCGAACTGCGGTTCGTACTTGCCGGGTTCTTGGTCGAAGAGCGCCTTGTGCTCGGCCGAGGCGAACCGGTAGGTGGCGCCATGGTATTCACTGGTAAACCCCTCTTTCCCCGCGACCGGTTTGCCGTCGGTGAAGAACGCCACCGGATCATAACCTTGAATGGCGACGCCTTGCGCGTCCACGTTGACCGCTGGCCCGGAACCGGCGCCAACCGCCAGTGTGGTCGGGATGAGCAACGCTGCGGCGAGTCTAAGGAGATGTCTCATGTGAAGAGGAGGGGTGGCGTGCACCACGCATTCCCGGGGGAGCGCGAACCGCGGAATTTTGCGTGGCCTTGCGGCTCAACCATGGAAGGGCAGCCACGCCTCCCTGGCATCGGTCGAGAGACATCATGGAAGCCACCCC
>CAXUNV010000062.1:0-207 GCA_964252355.1 uncultured Chthoniobacterales bacterium
GAATAGGGCATGGGGGATGGCGTGGTTGATGGGGGCAACTGGGCATGGCTCCCGGTCACCGGAGGCGCCGGGAAGGGAGAGGAGACAGGGGCTCGCCGGATCGGCTCACGGCGGGGCCGATCGGCGCGTCATGCCGCCGCCGGGGGGAACGGGCGGCCGGCCGGGCCCGGGGGGTGTTGTGGGGGAGGGGGGGGGGGGGGGGGTGGG
>CAXUNV010000062.1:236-14025 GCA_964252355.1 uncultured Chthoniobacterales bacterium
CCACCTTGGCCGTGGAACGTCCACCTTCGAAGTCGGACGCCAGCCAAGTGTCGACCAACGACTTCGCGAGTTCGGCGGCGACGATGCGCGCCCCCAGCGCCATGATCTGGCAGTCGTTGCTCTTGCGCGCACGTTCGGCTGAATACGGGTCATGGCAGACCGCTGCCCGGATCCCGGGTACCTTGTTGGCCGTGATCGACACGCCGATGCCCGTGCCGCAGATCAGGATGCCACGGTCGCTGTGACCATCGCGTACCGCGTTCGCCACCAACAAGGCGATGTCCGGGTACAACGCCGGATCGGTCGTGTGCACCCCGTAATCTTCGACCGGGATGCCTCGGGACCGCAGGTGCTCAATGACGGCGGTCTTCAAGCTCACCGCCGCATCGTCGCCACCCACGGCGATTGGTTTCGTGTTTGGTTCCATGCCATACCTCTTTTCATTGCCTGCCGCTGTCACTGGATGGTGTAGCCTCCATCGATGACGAGGTTCGCGCCCGTTACCATGTCGGTCGCACCACTTGCCAGGAAGAGGGCACAGGCCGCCACTTCCTCCGGGTAAGCAAACCGCCCTGCCGGCAGCTTGCGCTTGAACTCTTCGCCCACTTCGCCGGCCCACGCCTTTTTACCCAGCTCGGTAAGCGTCACCGTCGGGGAGATCGCGTTGACTTGGATGCCGTGTTTGGCCCATTCCAAGGCGAGCACCTTGGTGATACCCAAAATCGCCGATTTGCTCGCCATGTAAGCGACGTGCCGCTCCAGAGCGATCATGCCGGCTTGCGAAGCAAGGTTCACGATTTTGCCACCCCCCTGTTTGATCATCTCCCGCGCCACCCGTTGCGCGAGGAAAAACGGCGCCTTCAGGTTGAGGTCAAGCGTCCGGTCCCAACGGTCCTCCGCCACCTCGAGCGCCGGTTCCAACAGCGCCACGCCGGCGTTGTTGACCAAGATGTCCACGCGGCCAAACGTCTCGACGGCTTGATGGACGGCGCGTTCCCGTTCGTCGGCCTTGGTGATGTCCGCAACGAGGCCGAGCGCGCCATTACCTGCCGACGAAAGCGCCTTCGCCACCTCCGGCACCGTCGGACTAAGGTCTACCAGAACCAAGCGGGCACCCTTTTCGTGGAACAGTGAGGCGATCGCGTGGCCAATGCCGGCTGCCCCGCCCGTGATCAGGGTGACCCGGTCATGAAGGCTGAAATTTTTGTCGTAACCGCGGAATTCCATCGTGGCGCTAGGGGATGCGAGGGCAGGCCGCCCCGGCAACCCAAAAAGGGCGTCATGACCCGAGGAGCACCCTCGGGACCAATCCGACGGGATGCAAGACAAAAGCGCAGCTTTGTTAACATTTGTGATATTAGTTAAACTTTTGTCGGGATCGTCCGACGGTGCGAACGAGAGCGGACTTGTTCAGCTTGGCGGCTAGCAGTCGCGCGACTCCCGGCTTCAGGCGTGTGTTCAAGAGTGGCTCCCGCCTAGATTTGGCTAATGGCGCATGACAAAAATAGGCGGATCGACGCGGGGTTACGACCGTCCCGCCCTTGACTTTCGCCCCCGTCGTCCTACGCTCAACCTCATCCGCCGTGCCTGCATGGCTTGCGCCGGATCCCATCATCATCCCCCAGACCTTATGCGTCGCATCTTCGCCTCGCTCCTACTACCCCTCAGCCTCTGCCTGCTCCCGTCGTCCGGGCAAGCGGAGACCAAACGCCTCGATCTGAAGGGCAAATCGATCAAGCTCTCCGTGCTCGGCGTCGCCGGGTGGCTGCCTAGCAAGCTGCCGGTCGACATGTCGCCGGAGTTCGCCAAATACGCCAAAGAGAAGTACGGCTACGACGTCTCCTTCACGTACGCCGATGCGCCGTTCTCGACGCTCTTCCAAAAGGCGGCGGCGTCGCTTGCCACCAAATCCAACGAGTATTCGTTGATGGTCAGCGACAGCCAGTGGCTTGGCGCCTTCACCGAGCCCGGCTGGATCGTGAAGCTCGACAACGTCATCAAGGACAACCCGGACCTCAACCCGCAGTGGTACCATCCGGTACTCGAGTCCTCTTACATGGAGTACCCCGACGGTTCGGGTAAAAAAGTCGCCCTGCCGCAGGAGACCGACGTGCTGGTGCTCTTCGTCCGCAAAGACCTTTTTGGCGACCAGAAAGAGCGCGACGCCTACAAGGCGCAGTCCGGCCACGACTTGCCGCAGACGTTTGAAGATTGGGAAAAGGTCGACTTCGACGAGTACAAAGCCATCTCGAAATTTTTCACCCGCCCCGACAAGAACCTTTTCGGCACCGTGTTACAGCACTCGAAGGAGTACGACTTCGAGAGCATGACGTTGTATCCGATCCAGTGGTCGATGGGCGGCACCTTTTGGAACGACAAGACGCACGACGTCGAGGGTTACCTCAACACGCCGATCAACGCCAAAGGCTTGGAGATCCAGAAAAGCTTCTTGGAAGTGGAGCCTCCGGGCGCCGTCAACTACGGAATCGCGGACAACATCGACGCGTTCACCCAGGGCAAAGTGGCCACCTCGCAGATGTGGGCCGCCGTCGGTCTGGCGATGATCACTGAAGCTAACCGCGACAAGGTGATGGTCGTGCCTTCGCCCGGCATCAAGCAGGCGGACGGATCCATCAAGCGCGCCTACTGCATCGGGGGGCAAGCCTGGGTGGTGAACAACTACGCCACGTCGGAGGAGAAACAGGTCATCTTCGACTTCCTGAAATGGTGGTACCTACCCGAAACGCAGTTGGAATTTGCCAAAAGGGGCGGCAATCCGGCGGTGAAAGCGACTTTGGAGGACCCGAACTTCGACAGCATCAACCCGTGGAACCGGGCGATGAAGTTCATGATCCCGTTCAACCGGGATTTTTACCACTCGCCGAAGTACGCCGAGCTGTTGGCTATCCAACAAGAGGCGTTCACCTCGTACGTCACCGGCGCGCTGAACGACCCGATGAAGGCGTTGAACTGGGCCGCCGCCCGCCAACAGCAGGTGCTCTACGATTTGGGTGACACCCAAAAGAAGCCGTCTTCGGAATACCTTAAGTTGCAGCTGAAATAACGGCATTCAGTCAAAGGCGGGTCCGCGCCCTTGGCCGGACCCGCCTTGCGCTTTGCCTTTTGGTGACTGCCACCGGCGCGTAAGCCTATCCTCATGTAAGGCCACGTCTTTCACCCGACCATGCCTACCGCCCAACCTGTCTCTTCGGACCCGACCCCGGTCATCCAGTCGGCCCCGGCCCGTCGACCCGTTGCGACCATTCACCCCCTGCGCGCCGTCGAGAATTCCCGGTTCTACCCGTGGATCCTGCTGAGTCCGGCCCTGGTTTTCTTCGCCATCTGGAACTTGCTCCCGCTCTTCTGGATGCTGGGGATGAGTTTCTACAACTACTCACTGACCCTGGGGCGTCCGCCGCGCTTCGTCGGGTTCCGCAATTACGCCGACTACCTGGAGAACATTGACCTTTGGTTGGCGTTAAGCCGGACGTTCACGTTCGTCGGCTTTAGTGTGGTCTTGACTAGCCTGTTGGGGAGCTTGCTGGGCGTGCTCTTCTGGCGCAGCACCCAGATGCCAGGGCGTCGCCTGGCGTTGACCCTGCTTTTTTCCCCGATGATCCTCACGCCCGCCGCCATCGGCACCTTCTTCCGGCTGAATTACGACCCGACCTTCGGCATCTTCGGCTACCTCGCCCGCGTGGTCACGGGCCACCCCGTGGAATTCCTGGGCACCGAAGGGCTCGCGTTTGCAGCGCTTGTGGCCGTGGACGTCTGGATGTGGACGCCGTTCATGGTGCTTATCACCTTGGCTGCGCTCGGGTCCGTGCCGAAAGCCGAGTTGGAAGCAGCCGAGATCGACCGCCTGAGCCTCTGGCGCCGATTCCGTTACGTCATCTTACCGCACGCGCGTTTCATTCTCGTGTTGGGCGTGATCCTGCGCACGATCGACGCGTTTAAAATCACCGACTTGGTTTATCAACTCACCCGCGGAGGTCCGGGTGGGACCACCGAGGTCATCGGCGTGATGATGTTCCGCAAGGCGTTCGAAGCCTTCAGCGTCGGCTGGACTTCCGGCGTTGCCGTCATCACCCTGCTCACGGCGATTTCGTTCACCGCCATTTTCCTCTATCTGCTGAACCTGCACCGACGCAAATACCTGGCATGAGCAGCACCCCGCGCCGCTGGAAGACTTACGGTTACTGGGGCGTCCTCTGGCTGGTCGCCTTGGTCTACTTCTTTCCCGTCCTCTGGATCATCCTTTCGGCGTTCAAGACCAAAGGCGACTTGCTCTCCATCCCGCCGAAGTGGGTGTTTGCGCCGACCTTGGCGAACTTCGCCGACCTGTTCGCGCGCGAGGCGTTTCTGCCGACGTTCGTCAACAGCCTCGTCATCTCCGTCCTGTCGGTCTCCATTGCCATCGTCATTTCGTTTCTGGCCGCCTACGCCCTCTCGCGGTTCAAACCGTACGGCACCGATTTCATCATGTTCCTGATCCTCTCGATCCGGATGGTGCCTGGAGCGGCCGTGGTCGTGCCGGTCTACCTGATGTATGCCGCCCTCGGCTGGAAGGACGGTTTCTGGCCGATGACGCTGTTTTACGCAATGTTCAGCATCCCGTTCTCGCTCTGGATCCTGAAAGGGTTCATGGACGGTGTCTCCCTGCGCTTCGACGAAACGGGGTTGGCCAACAACGCCTCCCGGTTCCACATCATCTTCAAAGTCATCCTGCCGCAGGTGAGGCCGGGGTTGATCGCCGCGTTCGTCTTCAACCTCATCTTCGTGTGGAACGAATTCCTGTTTAACTTCATCCTCGGCGGGCGCCACACCACGACGATCCCGACGCTGTTGGTGTCAAACTCCTACCAAGCCGGCGGCGTTGACTGGACCTTTGTCGCATCCCTCGGGGCCGTTTACCTGCTGCCCCCGGTCATCGCGCTCTATTTCTTCCAAAAGTACCTGTTGGTCGGCATGACGTTTGGCACCGTCCGTGGCGAGGTCTGACCCGTTTGGTTCGCCACCCGTTCCACCTACCGCGCCATGAAATTCTTCCGGTTGCCCTTCGCCAGCCAACTCCAGATCGTGCTGTTGCTGGGGATCATCACGGGTTTCTTGCTCATCGCCCAAAACCAGTCGGTCGACGTTTATCGGTACGGGCTCATGCTCCTGCTCGGGTCCGCCCTGCTGCAGGTGGTGGCGGGCAACATTCCACCCGATTGCCGGTTGGTGGGAACGCTGTTGCGTCTGTTGCTCGGACTGGCCATCATCGGGGCGGTGTTCGTCGCCGGGATTTACCTTGTGCCGATCTTGGCGCGGCTCGGCACTGGTGAACCACCGTCGTAACCTGCCATGGCAGAGATTGAATTAAGAAACGTGGGCAAGGCTTACGGGGCGCAGCGCGTCCTTGAAGGCGTCGACGCCACGTTCGAGAAGGGGAGTTTTTCCGTCGTGTTTGGCCGGCCGGTCTCCGGCAAATCGGTCCTCATGCGGCTGATCATGGGTTTGGAGCCGGTCGATGGCGGTCAGGTCTGGCTGCAGGGGGGTGACGTCACCCGGGCACCGGCCGGCACGCGCAACATCGGGTACGTGCCGCAATCGTTCGCGTTGTACCCCCACTTCCGGGTTGCCGACAACATCGCCTACCCGTTGACTCTCGCCGGGCGTCGGCGCGACGAGATCCGGCCGAAGGTCGAACGGTTGGCGCAAAAGCTCCGGATCACCCACCTGCTTACCAAGTACCCGAACCAGCTGAGCGGGGGAGAAAAGCAACGCGTCGCCCTCGCGCGCGGGATGATCAAAGACACCACCGTGTTCGTGTTGGACGACCCGTTGGTGGGGCTCGACTTCAAGCTGCGCGAGCAACTCTTCGTCGACCTGCGCGACATGCTTTCGGAAGTGGACGGCACGTTTGTCTACACCACCTCGGATCCGCTGGAAACCCTGGCGCTCGCCGACCAGGTCTACGTGTTGGATGATCGGCGGATCCAAGAGCAAGGGCCGTTGGAGGAGCTTTACTACCGGCCGCGGCAGGTGCGCACCCTGCAACAGTTGGGCTTCCCGGCAGCCAACCTCGTCCCCGGCGAGCTTTCCCAAGGCGAATGCCGCACACCCTTGGGCGCTTTTCCGCACGCCGGGGAGGAGGCCACAGGTCCACGCCAAGTGTGGGTGGGGTTCCGGCCGGAATCGGTCCGCTTCACCGACGGCGAAACCGGCCCCGGTCTGCGCGCCGACGCCCTCACCGCCTTGCGCGAGGATCTTGGTGCGGAAACGCTGATCTACTTCGAATCGGCGGGACATCGGCTGGTAGGCGCATGGTCGAATGGCGGCCCGGCCCCGGTCAGCACCGAGCGGTTCACCTTCGGCGTTCCCGCCGACGCGCTCTTGGTGTACGATCGCGGTTCCGGGGAAAGCCTCGATACCTTCTCCGACCGTCGGTCGCCGGGTGAAAAGACCTTATCCCGAGGAGAGGTCCATGTCTGAAGTCCGTTTGGTCGAACTGACCAAAACCTTCGGCGACTTCCACGCCGTCAAGGGCGTGACCATGCGTTTTGCGCCGCAGTCGACGACTTGCCTGCTAGGGCCGTCGGGTTGCGGCAAGACCACCATCCTACGCATGATTGCCGGATTAGAGACGGCGACCTCGGGTCAGATCTGGATCGGCAACCAGGAGGTGACGGGCGCGCCGCCCCGGCGTCGCGACATCGCCATGGTGTTCCAATACCCGACCATCTACCGCGGGTTGGGCGTCTACGAAAACATCGAGTTGCCCCTGTTTGAACTGAGGTTGAGCCCGGCCGAACGCCGCACACGGGTTGAGGCCGCCATCGAATTGCTCGGCCTGGGCGGCAGTCTGAAGAGGGACCCGGACCGGTTCGACAACGGCACCCGGCAACGCGTGGCGTTCGCCCGGGCCGTGGCCCGGCAATCGGCCATCCTGTTGTTCGACGAACCCATCACCAACGTCGATCCCGAAGCGAAGTTTCGCCTTAAACAGGACCTGAAACGGCTCACCCAAGAGCTGAAGCAAACCATCGTCTACGTCACCCACGACCAAAACGAAGCCATGACCCTGGCCGACGAGATTGCCTTGATGAAGGATGGGGTCGTGCTGCAGCACGCGGCGCCACGCCAAGTGTACAACCACCCGAGCCACCGTTTCGGCGGTTGGTTCCTCGGCAACCCGGGCATGAGTTTCCTTGATCATGGACCCGAGTCGTTCGCCAACGGCCGGCTGCGGTCCGACCTTTTCCCCTCGCCGGTGGCGTTTGCTGGGTCGGTGGCACCGGAGCGCTCCGGTAAGCTGGTGCTCGGGATTCGTCCGGAACACGTCGGCCTGCGCCTGGAACCTGGACCGGACACCGTGCCTTGCACCGTCATCCGCAAGTTTTTGGGCGTGGCAGGTCAATACCTCGTGGCGGTGCGTCTCCGCGAACACACCGTTTGGGTGAAATGCGACGGGCGACTCGGCAAGCGTCTTTCCGGCGGAGCCCACCTCCGCTGCCTGCCGGAAACGGTTACGGTGTTCGACGAATCGGAGCGTGCCCTCCCGGTCCGCTTGGTGCGAGGAGAGGTTGCTGCCGCGGTGCGTGGGTAGGCGGCCCGGGCCGACTCGGCAGGTCCGGCATCCGCAACCTGCGCAACGCCGGAAACTTTAGTTATGGCCAAAGTCGTTTCTTTAGGCATCCATATCGTCGACGTCCTCGGCCGGCCGGTGGCGCAGGTTCCACCAGGGCAAGGTTTGGCTCTGCTCGACCAGATCCGCATGACCGTGGCCGGGACGGCTGCCGGCACTTCAGTCGACATGGCCAAGCTTGGACTTGAGGTGAGCGCCGTCGGGGCGGTGGGTGCCGATGAGATCGGCGACTTCCTGGTCGCAACGATGGGACGTTACGGGATCGACACCCGCGGGCTGGTCCGGAAGACAAACGCGCAAACCTCGGCCACGATGTTGCCGATCCGTCCAAACGGGGAACGGCCGGCCCTCCACGTGATCGGTGCCAACGGCGAATTCATGGAGGCGGATGTCGACTTGGGCATCGTGGCTGCGGCCCGCTTCCTGCACGTCGGTGGCACGCCGCTCATGCCGAAGTTCGACGGCGCGCCGGCGTCGCGCGTGCTTCGGTACGCCAAGGACCAGGGCCTGACCACCACCTTCGACCTGCTCGGCCTGCCCCGGCCGAACCTTGCCGAAGTCGTCGAGAGCTGCTTGCCGCACGTCGATTATTTCATGCCCAACCAAGAAGAGGCGTTCATGATCCGGCCCTCCCCGAACCTGGAGGACGTTTGCCGGCATTTTTTGGCCTGTGGCGCCAAACGCGTCGTGGTGCGCCGCGGCGGGGACGGCAGCGTGATCGCGTGGGAAGAAAACGGCGTGCTGCGCACGCTGACGACCCCTGCCTTCGTCGTGGACGTGGTCGATTCCACCGGCTGCGGCGACGCCTACAATGCGGGGTTCATCAAAGGATTGTCGTTGGGTTGGGACTTGGAACGTAGCGCGCAGCTCGGCTGTGCCTGCGGCGGCCTTTGCATTGGGGGCCTCGGCTCCGACGCCGGCATCGTGGACCTTGCACAGACGCTCGAGTTCATGGCCCGGACGCCCGTGCGGTAAGGAGAGGAAGAGTTGAACCGAAGGTCACAAAGGACACGAAGGAAGAAGGCTCTTGGTTTCCAACGGGGGGCGCCGGTTCGTGCCTGCGGTGGGGCGTTAACCCCCCAGACGGAACCCGACGGGAGCTTTCGGTTGAGATGATCGCCGGCTGCAAGGTGCCGTGCCGCAAACCACCCCGCCGTGCCGCCACGGTGGGGTAGAGCTTCGCTCTGCCAGAGGTGCGAACGGCCTTGCGGTGGGCTCCACCTTTGTTCCCGCTTGGCAACGTCTCGTAAAACTCGCCTTGCCCTGCCATGCCCAGGGCCGCGAGCGCTCCTGCTTCGGCGGGAAGCTCCACTGGTTTTGGGGTAGTTCTTCGTTCCCCCGTTTTGCCATTTGTCATTTGCCATTGGTCATTGGTTTGTGTCCCATGTCCACCGTACCCGGGGTCCCCGCCGTCACCGTCACCTACTACCTGGACGTGTTATCCTCATGGTGTCACTGGGCGGAACCGGCGTGGGACGATCTCCAACGCCATTTTTCCGGCGTTGTCGGGTTTGATTGGGCCATCGCCGAGATGGATCCCGGCGCCATGCCGGCCGATCGGGCGGCCTGCGACTGGTTTTACCGGCGCAGCGGCACGTTGCGTCGGTCCCCCGTCATGCTGAGCTCAAGCTGGCTAGAATCGGCCCGGCCAGAGACCCTCGGCATACCCAACCGAATCGCCTGGGCCGCGCGGAACTTAGGCTTTTCCGGCGACGGCGTCCGTCGGGCTTTGGCAGAAGCAGCGCTGCTCCACGGGTTGCCGGTGTGCGACCTTCCCGAGGCGGCGCGTGTGGCGGCGCAAGCCAGCGGGTTCGACGCGCACCAGTTGATGCAGGCCAGTCAAGCGCCGGGCACGGCCGCGTCGATCGAGGCCTCCACGGCCGCGTTCCGGGCCTTCAACGTTTCCATGCGGCCGACCTTCACCCTGACAAGCGCCATCGGCGATCGCGCGATCTTCTCGGGTCTGGTAGACGCGGCACCGCTCGCGGCCGCCCTCGACGCCATGCTCCGCGACTCCGACGGCTATCGGTCGTTCGAGGCCCATTTCGGCGCCGGACCCAGCTGACGACGCCCTAGGCCGGTCCGCGCCGGGAGAGACGGTCGCACCGCGAGGAAAAGCGACGGGCAAAATGTCCTTAGGGCGACCGCGCCCCGGCGCACCTGAGGATTGCCGTGCCTGCGTGCCGGCGATAGAGTCTCGCGCGAGAACGCCTCGCCGCCCCTCAATCCTGCCCCCCCGGTTCCTGCCCATGGCTTACCTCCAACTCACTGACGTCGAAAAACATTACGACAGCTTTCACGCGCTCAAAGGCATCAACCTAACCGTCGAGAGAGAGGAGTTTGTCATCTTCGTCGGACCGAGCGGCTGCGGCAAAACCACCCTGCTGCGTTCCATTTCTGGTTTGGAGACCGTGGATTCTGGCAGGATCGAGTTGGAAGGTCGGGACATCACCGAGGCGCACCCCTCCAAACGCAACGTCGCCATGGTGTTTCAAAACTACGCGCTGTTTCCGCACCTCAGCGTGTTCGATAACATCGCGTTCGGCCTCAAACTGCAGAGGCTGGGCAAAGCGGAACTGAACAAACGAGTGGACCGTGCGGCGCGCCTCCTGCACTTGGAACCGCTGCTCGAACGCAAACCGAAACAACTCTCGGGTGGCCAGCGTCAACGCGTGGCGATCGGGCGGGCCATCGTCAAAGAACCAAAGCTGTTCCTTTTCGACGAACCCCTGTCGAACCTCGACGCCAAATTGCGGGTGCGCATGCGCGTCGAACTCCTCAACCTGCATTACGAAACGCGCAACACGGTCATCTACGTCACGCACGACCAAGTGGAAGCCATGACGATGGCAGACCGGATCGTCATCCTGCACGATGGGCGGGTCGAGCAGGTCGGTTCACCGTTGGACCTTTACGAGAACCCGCGAAATCTGTTCGTCGCGGGTTTCCTCGGCTCGCCCCAGATGAATTTTCTGCCGTTCATGGTCGAATCGCAGCGGGCAGACGGGTTGCGCGGGCGCGCGGCGGAGGTGGGGACGATGGGCCTGCCGCTATCGGTAGCGACGCCGTTGGAGGGTAAGAGGGTGACGTTGGGCGTGCGGCCGGAACACGTCTCCCTTGGTGCTCCGGCGGGCACCGTCCCCCTGCCTGGGGTCGTCAACATCGTGGAGCACCTCGGCAGCGAAACGTTTGTGCACGTCGAGGTTGCGGAGGGCACCGTCGTGGTGGTGAAAGCCCCGCCCGAAACGCGCGCCCCAGAGCGCAATCACCGCGTCCAGATTGGGCTGGTTCCCGCACACGTCCGACTTTTCGGGGAAGACGAGATGGCCATCCCGATCACGCGCGCGGCCTGAAGGAGAGGCGCGGAGGCAGGATTCAGAATCCGGAATGGTAGGGCAAGGCGAGCTTTGCCTTACCCGCCGCCATGGCACCGTGAGGGGAATGGCGGGCGCCTGCCGTAAGTAAAACCTTCCAACCCTGCCCAGCCGATCTCCAAACGCCAATTCCCATCACTCCCCCCAGCAAAACCAAAGAAACCTATCCCTATGAGCACCGTTACCGAACCATTGCCGAAGGAGATGGCCGCCGTCATCTGCCATGGACCTGAAGATTACCGCTTCGAAGAGCGGGCCGTGCCCAAGCCGGGTCCGGGCGAAGTGTTGATCCGGGTGAAAAGTACCGGCATCTGCGCCAGCGACATCAAATGCTACACCGGGGCGTCCATGTTCTGGGGCGACGAACACCGCAAAGGCTATTGCGAAGCGCCGGTCACCCCGGGCCACGAGTTCGTGGGCGAAGTGGTGGCTTTGGGCGACGGAGCGGGCGAGAAGTACGGCCTCACGGTCGGCGACCGGGCGATCAGCGAGCAAATCGTCCCTTGCTGGGAGTGCAAGTACTGCCGGATGGGCAAGTACTGGATGTGCGCCGTCCACGACATCTACGGTTTTCACCAGCGGACGTTTGGTTCCTGGGCCGAGTACATGCTCTTCCCGGCCGGCGCGCTGAATTACAAGGTGCCGAACTCGGTACCTTGGCATCACGCCGTCTTCATCGAACCGTTGGCTTGCTCGATCCACGCGGTAGAACGCGGGGAGATCCAGTACCAAGACACCGTCGTCATCGCGGGCTGCGGGCCGCTTGGGCTCGGCATGGTGGCGGCAGCCAAGATGAAGGGGCCCGAGCGCATCATCGCCTTGGACCTGAGTGACGATCGCCTGGAAGTCGCCAAACGCTGCGGCGCCGACATCGGCATCAACCCCAAATCCGGCGATGCGGTCGAGAAGGTGCGCGAATTGACCGGCGGCTACGGTTGCGACGTCTACATCGAGGCGACGGGTCACCCAAGTGCGGTCGAGCAGGGATTGCTGATGATTCGGAAACTCGGGACGTTCGTCGAGTTCAGCGTGTTCCGCGACAAAGTGACCGTGGATTGGACCATCATCGGCGATTCCAAGGAGCTGAACGTGCACGGATCCCACCTCGGCCCGAACTGTTACCCGGTGGCGATCCGGATGATCGATCAAGGCCTGTTGCCCATGGATGAAATCGTCACCCACCGCATGCCGATGGCTGACTACAAGAAGGGGATCGACATGGTGCGTTCCGGCGTGACCTCGGTGAAGGTGACGTTGGAGCCTTAGGGAGTTCCGCGTTCCGGGTTCCGAGGTCGAACGCAGGCGCCCCCGCCCGCAGCGCCCGGCTTCTGGTGTCTAACCTCCTCCAACCCGGTACACCTCCAGGCCCGGGTGCAGGTAGATCACTTTTCGCCGCGGGCTCCGCCAGAGCGGGACGCCTTCGCGGAAGAGGTCCTCGTAGAATTGGCGGGCGGCGGCGTAAGCGGACGGATCGCCGTCGCTGGTACGCAAACTCTTGAGGCGAAAACGCCCGTAATCAGATCCTGACACCACCACGTACTGAACGCCGTCTGCCTTCGCCGCCGCCAAGCTTGCGTACACTTCGCCAGCGTACCGCTGAGCAGCCGTGCCGGCGATGCGGTAGGCAGGTGCGTCGGGTGGACCCTCGAGCAGTCGCGGGAGTCGTACGGTGGGATCTGCCAAGATGAGGGAGCCGGGCGGCACGGATCGTTCCAGGAATCGGATCAGCGCTGCCCGGTCGTCAGAGCCGAACGCCGCACGGTAGGTGAGGGTTTCCCGAATCTCGGCAACCGCCGCGAGGACCACAAGCACGAGGGACACCGCCGTGCCTGCCCGCGCGGCGCGCGCGCCCAACCTGGCGCGGAGCAACGCGGGAAGACGCCGTGCGCCCACGGCCGCCAAGGCGTAACTGCCCAGCGTGACCGGCAGGAAGTACCGATCGTTGGTCTGCGGAAAGAAGCAAAGCAGCCCCATGAACAAAAACGGCCCGAGGGCGAGCGTGGCGGCCGTTACCCCTGCTCCGCGTCGTTCCCGCCACCATGCGTAAACGCCTACGGCCAGCAGCGGCCAAAGGCATGGCGTCACCCGGTGGACGAACGTGTTCAGGTACACGGCGTGCGGCACGCGACGCGTCACGCCTTGGTGTCCGTTCACCAAGGCGTGAATCTCGGTGCCTAAGGATTGGCCGACGCGCGCGGTGGCCAGGAACGCCGGGGCGTTGAAGACGAGCAGCGCGGCGGCCAAGCCCGCGGCCAAGCCCGCCAAGTGGCGTGCTTGACCCCCTGCGCGCCACACGGCCAGGAGCGCAGGTACGGCGATGAGCGCGCCAACGTACTTGCCCGAAAGGGCGGCACCCACGGCCACGCCGAGCGCCAGGGCGCGGGAGAAGCTCGGGCCGTTTTCGAAGAGGGCCATCGTCAGCACGGTCATGCAGAGGCCCGCGGCGAGCGCCGTGTCTTCTTTGAAGTAGTGCGCAAGTTCGTACAACTGCGGGTTTACCAGAAGAAAAATGCCGGCCAGCACTCCGGCCGTCGTCCCGGCCGTCAGTCCGACGCCCGCCGCCAGGGTGACCACCGCCAACGCCCCAAGCACGCCGGCCACCGTCCGGCCGGCGACAACGATCGCTTGGGGGTCGGACGCCGACCCCACCCACGATGTCAGCCAGACGGTGCCCGTCAGCAGCAGCATCGGGTGGTGAAAATCCCATTGACCGGTGACGATCTGCGCCACTTTCCCAGGTTCATCCGGATGGTAGTACCAGGGAAACCGGTTACCGCTCGTGAAG
>CAXUNV010000063.1:0-13906 GCA_964252355.1 uncultured Chthoniobacterales bacterium
CTGCAATGGCGCGTCTTTCAGCTTGCTCGGTTTGCCTTTGTTGGCTTGCTGCTGTTCGTAAGCGTCTAGGTCGGGGTTCTTTCCGGCCACCAAAGCCGCTTCGTTCGTGCGAGCCCTCTCCTCCTCCGTGACCAGCGGCGCCACCGAACCTTCGTCGCCCGCCCGCAAAAGCACCTCTGCGTCGGGCGGCGCGAGCTTCACCTCCAGGTCGGGCGCGACGCCCGCGGGGAAGAGGGCCGGTGCGCCCGGCACGTTGGCTTCCGCAACGGCCACCTTCAATTGGAGGTTTTCACCCACGGGCCGGCGCTCGTACCGGACCGCCCGCCCGGCCGTGGTCTCGCCGACCAAAAGCGCCCGCGCATGGCGGCGCAACGTCGCCGCCAGCGCCTCCGGGGCGCCCGCCACGTCGTGGCTGATCAAGACCGCCAAAGGACCGCGGAAAGCCGGGTCGCTGCCGGTCGTGAAGTCGGCGTTACCAGCCGCGTCCGCCGCCACCAAGCGGAAGACCTCGGTGCCACGGGGGACAAAGCGTGCCGCGATGACCGCGGCTTGCCCGTAATCGTCGCTGGCCGGAACGGTCCGTAGGTCCAGCACCACGCCAAACACCCCGCCGCTGTGGAAGTCGCGGAGCGCCTCGTCGAGTCTTTCGGGCGTTTCCTCCGTCCAAGTGCCGAGGCGGATGTAGCCGTACTGGTTTGTGATGACCTCCCGGCGAAACGGCCGCACGGGCGTCGTGGCCCGGTCGGCGGGCGTCCGTGGTTCCAGCGACACCCCAGGGCCAAGTCGCGTCAGCAATCCCTCCACGGCGGCTTGGTTCATCTCCTGGTTGGTGAGCGCGCGCGGGTCGACGTACCGCGATTGCAAGTCCGACAGGATCTGCTGCAATTGGTTCTGCCCCAACCCGTCGACCAATTTGCGCAACTCCGCATCCGCTGCCGGGGGCGAGGCCGTGGGGGTTGCCTGACCCCACGCCGACAGCGGCAGCGCCGCCCAGCACGCGCCTGCCCACAACCCTAACCCGACATTCACAAAACCGCGCATCGCACGCATCATGCCACCCCGATGTCCCGGCGCAGGTAACGGCCGTCGAACTCGATCCGCTCGGCGGCATCATACGCCCGCCGGCGCGCGGATGAAAGGTTGTCACCCAACGCCGTCACGCCCAAAACCCTGCCCCCCGCAGTTTGCACCCGTTCACCTGCCGACGCCGTGCCCGCGTGAAAGACCAGCACGTTCTCCAACCGGCCCGCCTCCGCCAAGCCGGCGATGATGCGATGCGTCTCGTACTTCTCCGGGTAACCGCCCGACGCGAGCACCACACAGACTGCCGGACGCGGGTCCCACGCGGGGTGCTGCCCGCGCAACCGCCCGTCCAACGTCGCCTCCAACAAGTCCAGCAGGTCGCTTTCGAGCCGGGGAAGAAGCACCTGGGTCTCCGGATCGCCAAAACGGCAGTTGAACTCCAGCACCTTGGGCCCGTCCGACGTGAGCATCAGGCCGGGGAAAAGCAGGCCCCGGTACTCGAGGCCGTCGGCACGAAGCCCGTGCAGGAACGGCGCCAACACGGCCGTCTCCACGCGGGCAAGGTCCGCTCCCGAAAGTTTTTCTGAAGGGCTGAAGGCGCCCATTCCCCCCGTATTCGGCCCGCGGTTGCCCTCGTAAAGCGCTTTGTGATCTTGGGCCGTCGGAAAGAGCAGGTAATCGCAACCGTCGACGAGCGCGTGCAGGGAGACCTCGGTGCCGGTGAGGAACTCTTCCAGAACGACCGTGGCACCGGCGTTGCCGAAACGCCGCTCCACGAGCATCGCCGAGAGGGCCGCTTCCGCCCCGGCGCGGTCTTGGGCGATCACGACGCCCTTGCCCAACGCCAGACCGTCGGCCTTCACCGCCACCGGAAACGAAAAATCGGCCAAGGCCGCGCGCGCCGCCTCGAAGGTTCGGCAGGCCGCGTACCGCGCCGTGGGAATGCCGTGCCGAACCATGAAAGCCTTCGCGAAGGCTTTCGAGGATTCGAGGCGCGCGGCGGCTTGGCGTGGCCCGAAGATGCGGAGGCCGGCGCTCTCGAAACGGTCCACGATCCCGCCCGCCAGGGCGTTGTCCGGACCGACCACCGTGAAGCCGATGCCGTTCTCCTGGGCGAAACGCAAAAGGCCGTCGTAATCATCGGCCGCCAGCGGCACGTTGCAGGCGTCCCGGGCCGTCCCGGCGTTTCCCGGTGCCACGTAGACGGTCGTCACCCGTGGAGATTGCCCCAGCTTCCACGCCAGGGCGTGCTCCCGGCCACCCCCACCAATCACCAACACCTTCATCCCATCACCGGCTCGTCAACACGTACGTGGCGGGCGTCGCCGGCAACGTGGCGTGCGACACGGTGAACTGGTTGCCGGGTATGCGCACCACGTTCGGTTGGCGAGAGAGCCATTCTCCCAACGGTCGCAGCGACACTCTGCCAGAGTAGCTCGTCGCGTACATCATCGGAACGATGATCCGAGGTTTTAGACGATCGACGGTTTCCCGCCGTTTTTCGTCGGTCAACGCGGGTGGTCCGCCCACCGGCAGAAACAGCACGTCCACCGTCCCGATGTTCAAAGCTTCCGAAAGCGAGATCGCATCTTCCAAAGCGCCCAGGTGACAGAAACGCACCCCGTCCATCGACCAGACGTAAGCGACGTTCAGTTTGTTCACCGCGGCGTAATTGGCCGAACTGGTGCGCACGCCGCGCACCAAAATGCCGCTTGCCCGGTCCACGCCGACCGCCATCGAACTCCGAAAGATCTGCGGCGATCCGGAGATGAGATCGACATTGTTGGCGGTGTCGTCCTCGTGGGAAATGAGGACGATGTCGGCGGGAAGGCTCCCCGGTTTGACCGGGTAAGGCAACGTCGTCGGGTTGAAGGGGTCGAGTACCAAGCTTAACCCGATGGAGGAACTGACCCGGAAACAAGCGTGACCGAAGTATTGGACCGTGGCTTGGCGAGGCCCCGTGCTGACGGCACGAGTCGACGCGCGCTGACGGTGGTGCCCACAACCGGCAAGAAGGAGAAGGGCGGCGAGCAGGAACAGTCGGCGGTGCATGACGGGGGTGGGAAGAGAACGGTCGATCGCTGGAGCGGCAGAGTGGCACACCCGTCCGGCACGATCAAGCGACGACGGGCAGCCTGGCGTCCGCGGCGGAAGCGTGGCGCGCTTGGCGAAAGTCTGGTGATCGCCAAAGTTTGCGTTGGCTCATGGGACACCGGCTGGGCGGCCGTCGGCGAATCCACCTCCCGCCGGCCGTGACCTAAAAACGTCCTTTTCTATATAGACAAGACCGTTTTCCCGCTTGATCGCGGCTTTCCCGTTGTGAAGAGTTGCCGACGCCCTTCCACCATGGCCGCCGTCTCCCCTCAAACCACCCCCGGTACTGCACCTGTGCCGGGGACGCCTGAAGCCATGGCGGACACCCGGCCCGCCGCCGCCCGTCCCCCCGTGCGCCTGATCCAGGACGACGCGGAGGCGTTGGCGGTGGCGCGGGAGTTGGCGCCGCGTTTGGCGCAAGGATCGGTCGAGCGGGATCTGGACCGCGTCCTGCCGTGGGAAGAGGTCGAGCTGCTTGCCCTGCGGGGGTTGGGGGGCATCACAGTGCGGATGGCCTAGGGGGGCGCTGGCGTTTTGGGGGTCACCTTCACGGAGGTCGGGGGTCTCGTGGGGGCGGCCGACGCCGCCGTCGGCCAAGTCCCGCAGAACCATTTCGCGAACGTCGAGGAGATCCGGTTGGTCGGCACCGAGGCGCAGAAGCGGTTCTTCTTCGGACGGGTGCTGGCCGGCGACCGATTGGGCAACGCCGCGGTCGAGATCGGGGGAAAGACCGTGCGCGACGTGCGGACGCGCGTAGTGCCAGACGGCGACGACGTGATCCTCACCGGGAAAAAGTTTTATGCGACCGGCGCCCTGTTCGCCCATTGGGTGCCGGTGAAGGCCTTGGATGGGGAAGACCGGCCAGTGGTGGTCTTCGCGGAACGGCACGCCCCGGGGTTTGGTGGGGTTTTGGCGAACGGCGGCCGGCCTGCGGCACGGTGACGTTGGAGGGGGTGCGGGTGCCGAAGGAGCGGGTGTTGGACGGCCGCAAGGCCTACGAAACGCCCACGACGCGGGGGCCGTTTTCGCAGATCATCCACGTCGCCATCGACGTCGGGATCGCACGGGCAGCCATCGACGAGACGATCGACCTGTTGAAAAAGGGCCGGGACTCGCGGCCGGTACCGGCCGACGGCAGCGCCCCGGCGGAGGATGCCGACGAGGCCGTCGTCATCGCCACGCTGGGCGACTTGGTCTACCGGCTGCACGCGGCCGAAGCGCTGCTCGAGCGCGCGGCGCGCGCCCTTGACGCCGCTTGGGAAGGCCAGGAAGAAACCCGGGTAATTGCCGCGGCCGTGGCGGTGGCGGAGGCGAAGATCGCCGCGACCGAAATCTCGTTGCAGGCCACGAACGCGCTCTTCGAGCTGGTCGGGGAAGACGCCGCCTCGGCCCGCCTCGGGCTCGACCGGCACTGGCGCAACGCCCGGGTCCACACGCTGCATGACCCGGTTCGCTGGAAGTTTTATGCGGTGGGCAATTGGTACCTCAACGGCAAGCCACCGCCGCGGCACGCCTGGAGTTAGAAGCTAGAAGCTAGAAGCCGGAAGGTAGGGCAAGGCGAGGAACTTTACCCGTCGCCAGGCCGCCTGAAGGAGAAGGCTAGAACTTAAACCACAACGGCATTTAAGAAAGTTGGGCAGGCGACGGCATGGGTAACGAAATTCGGCTGAACGCGTTCACGATGAACTGCACCGGGCACATGGCGCCGGGACTTTGGCGCCATCCCCGGGACCAATCGGCGCGTTACACTTCCCTGACGCATTGGTTGGAGCTGGCCCGTTTGTTGGAACGCGGCTTGTTCGACGGCATCTTTTTGGCCGACGTGCTGGGGCCGTACGACGTCTACCAGGGCACGGCGGATGCCGCCCTGCGCCAAGGGGTTCAGACCCCGGTCAACGACCCGCTCCTGCTGGTCCCTGCGATGGCGGCGGTGACCGAGCACCTCGGCTTCGGGGTCACCTGCTCACTGACCTACGAGCACCCGTACCCGTTCGCCCGGCGCGCCTCGACCCTCGACCACCTTACCGGGGGCCGGTTTGGCTGGAACATCGTCTCCTCGTACCTCGACAGCGCCGCCCGCAACTTCGGGATGCCGAAGCAGACCAAGCACGACGACCGGTATGACCTCGGGGAGGAGTACCTGGAAGTTTGCTACAAACTTTGGGAGCAAAGCTGGGAGGAGGACGCCGTCCGGCGCGATCGGGACGCCGGGATCTTTGCCGAACCCGGACGGGTGCACGGGATAGGGCACGTCGGACCCAATTTCCGCGTGCCGGGTTTTCACCTGAGCGAACCGTCGCCCCAACGCACCCCAGTGCTTTACCAGGCGGGAGCGTCAAAGCGCGGGCGCGACTTTGCCGCGCGGCACGCCGAATGCGTTTTCGTCGGGGCGCCTTCGCCGGGGATTGTGCGCGGTTACGTGCAAGATCTGCGGCGGCGGGCGGCGGAGTACGGGCGCGACCCCGAAAAGATCCTTTTCTTTGCCCTGGCGACGCCGGTGCTGGGAGAGTCGGCGGACGCCGCCGAGGCGAAGTTGCGCGAGTACCGCGCCCACATCGATTTTCAGGGCGCACTGGCGTTGATGTCGGGCTGGACGGGCGTCGACCTGGGCGCCTACCGGCCCGAGCAGGAGTTGCGGAGCGAAGGCACGGACGCCAACCAGTCGGCCCTGGATTCGTTCACCGTGGCCGACCCAGACCGGCGCTGGACGGTGCGCGAGATCGCGGAGTACGTCGGACTCGGCGGGCGCGGCCCGGTGTTCGTCGGGACACCGGCGGCCGTGGCGGACGACCTCGAGCGGTGGCGGGCCGAGGCCGGGGTGGACGGGTTCAACCTGGCTTCGGCCGTGATGCCCGAGACCTTTGCGGACGTGGTGGACCTGCTCGTGCCCGAGCTGCAGCGACGGGGGGTGTACAAAACCGCGTACCGGCCGGGCGCCCTGCGCGAGAAGCTGTTCGGCGCCGGGCCGCGCCTGCCCGACACCCACCCGGCGCGGCAAGTGAGGTTGGGGTAGGAGCAGGTTCCGCGTTCCGAGTTCCGGGTTTCGTGGCGCGAGGAGCTTGGCAGGATGGGGCGAGGCACGACCTGCCGCCGGGCGGCGTAGGGGAGCGCCGGCGTCCCGCCGGTAAGGGTGATGTTGCCACCTCAGGGGATTAGCAAGCCAAGGTGGAAGCCGCCGACCCCTGGGCGGACGAGGTGTCCGCGCTCTCTACGTCATTCGGCCGGGGCGAACTCCGCCGAGAACAGGGAACGCCAGAGGTCTTAGGCGGTTGGCGCGGCCCTCGGAACCGCCACCTTGGAGGGAAAGTAGATATTCTATATAGACAATTATCTTTTCCCCTTGATCGTTCCTCGAGGCTTGTGAAGAGTTGCCGACGCTTTCTCCCGCCATGGCCGCCACCTCCACCGAAAACACCCTCGACGCTCCGGTCTCGCCCGGGCACCACGGCGCTGCCCGGATCCAAAACGATGCCCAGGCCCTCGCGACCGCACACCAATTGGCGGCACGTTTTCAGCCCGGCGCAGCCGAGCGCGACCGGGAACGCCGCCTGCCGTGGCCGGAGATCGAAGAGTTCTCGCAAACCGGTCTTTGGGCGATCAGCGTGCCGCCGGCTTACGGGGGCGCGGGCGCGAGCCATGTCACCATCGTCAAGGTGTTTCAGATCCTCGCGGCGGTCGACCCCTCCTTGGCGCAGATCCCGCACAACCACTTCTGCGTGGTTGACGCCATTCGCCTGGACGGGTCCGAAGAACAACGGCGTTTCTTCTTCGGCGAGGTTTTGCAGGGCAAACGGTTCGGCAACGCCTTCTCCGAGGCGGGCACAAAGCACGTGCAAGATTTCCAGACGACGGTCCGCCCGGCCGGCGACGGGTTGGAAGTCAACGGTCGCAAGTTTTATTGCACCGGCGCCCTGTTTTCCCATTGGGTGCCGGTCGGGGCGGTGGACGAAGAGAAACGCGGCTTTCTGGTGATGATCCCGCGCGACGCGCCGGGTCTCCACGTGATCGACGATTGGTCGAGCTTCGGCCAGCGCACCACCGCGAGCGGTACCGTCACCCTCGAAGGGGTTCGTGTCCGGCCGGAATGGGTCATCCCGGGCCACCGTGCGTACGAGCGCCCGACGTTTACCGGACCGGTGTCGCAGATCATCCAAGCGGCCATCGACGCCGGCATCGCCGAGGGGGCGATTCGCGAGACGATCGAGTTCGTGACCAAACGCTCGCGTCCCTGGATCGATAGTGGGGTGGACCGCGCCTCGGGCGATCCCCTGACGATTGCCGCGGTGGGAGATTTGCACGTCCGTCTCCACGCGGCCGAAGCCTTGTTGGAGCGCGCGGCGCGCCTCTTGGACGCGGGCAGCGAAACGCCGACCGCGGAAGAGGTCGCCCAAGTTGCGGTCGCCGTGGCTGAAGCCAAGGTCGTCACGACCGAAACCGCGCTTCTGGCGACCAACAAACTCTTTGAACTCGCCGGAACTCAATCGACCCTGGCCAAGTACGGGTTGGACCGGCACTGGCGCAACGCGCGCGCCCACACCCTGCACGACCCGGCGCGCTGGAAGTACCACGCCGTCGGCAACTACTACCTCAACGGCGTGTTGCCACCGTGCCACCCGTGGCTATGAACATTTTGCCTCACCACACGGTTGGCGACGTCTCCACCTTTTGGCGTTCCGGGTGGATGGCCCGCGCGCTCGCCTCCCTGAGCCTGGCGTTGTGGTGTCTCCTTGGCATGCAGGGCGTTGCGCGGGCGGCTGATCCCAACCTTGTGCGGATCGGTTACCAAAAGTACGGCACGCTGAACGTGCTGCGTGCCCAAGGCTTTTTGGAAAAGACCCTCCGGGCCGAGGGCAAGAGAGTGGAGTGGTCGCTTTTCACGGCCGGTCCGCAGCTTTTGGAGGCCTTGAACGCCGGCAGCATCGACTTGGGCAACACCGGCGAGGCGCCGCCCATCTTCGCCCAAGCGGCCAACCCGGACCTCGTCTACTTGGGCAACCAACCTCCCTACCCGCAGGGCGAGGGGATTTTGGTTCCTAAAGGGTCGGCAATCACCTCCGTGGCGGGGCTGAAAGGCAAGCGGATCGTTTTGAACAAAGGGTCCAACGTCCATTTTTTCCTGGTGAAAGCCCTCGAGCAGGCCGGGGTCAATTATGGGGACGTCCAGACGAAGTTTTTGCCGCCGGCCGAAGCGCGCGCGGCGTTTGAAGGCGGTGCGGTGGACGCTTGGGCCATCTGGGACCCGTTCCTGGCGGCGGCACGCCAGACCACCGGCGGCCGGGTGCTGGTGACGGCTGAAGGGTTGGCCGCCAACCGCGAATTTTTCCTGACCACGCGGGCCTTCTTGAACGCCCATCCACGCTTGGCGGAAACCTTGGCCGAGGCGGTGAACGCCGCGGCGGCGTGGGCAACCGCTAAGCCGGGCGAGGTCGCCCAATACCTTTCCAAGGAGGTCGGCATCCCTGCCGAGATCCTTGAGCCCGTCATTCGCGGCGAGCCGTGGGGTTTTCAGAAGGTCGATGCCAAGGTCGTCGCTGACCAACAGGCGATCGCGGACCTCTTTTTTTCGTTAAAGCTGATCCCCAAATCCATCGACGTTAGCCGCGCCGTGCCTGGCACAGACGTACCCGTTTCGAAATGAACCTGCTTGGGTTTACCCCGACGGTGGGGCCGGGGCGCTACCGGGGGGCGTTGAAGGGCGCCCGCGACACCGGCTTCGGCTACGTGCGCCAGATTGCCGCGGCCGTGGACGAGCTCGGCTACTACGGCGCGTTGCTGCCGACGGGACGGACCTGCGACGACGCCTGGGTCGTCGCGTCGGCGCTCATTCCCTTGACGCAGCGCATGCGTTTCCTGGTGGCGGTGCGCCCTGGGTTGGTCTCGCCGACGTTGGCCGCCCGCACGGTGGCAACTTTCGACCGGTATTCGAACGGACGCTTGTTGCTCAACGTGGTCACCGGTGGTGACCCGGTGGAGTTGGCGGGCGACGGCCTGCAGCTCAAACACGAAGAGCGCTACCAGTTGACCGACGAGTTCCTAACGATTTTCCGGCGGGTGCTGGCCGGGGAAGCGGTCGATCATGCCGGCGAACATCTCCAGGTGCAAGACGCCAAGCTTTTCCTGCCTGGCTTGCAGAAACCGTACCCGGAACTCTGGTTTGGCGGTTCGTCCGCCGCCGGTCACCGCGTGGCCGCCGAGCACGTCGACGTTTACCTCACCTGGGCGGAGCCGCCGTCCGACGTCGCCGAAAAGTTGGCCGAGGTGCGCATCTTGGCAGCGGCGAAAGGCCGAACCCTGCGCTTCGGCTTGCGCGTGCACGTCATCGTCCGCGACACCGATCACGAGGCCTGGGCCGCCGCGGATGACTTGATCCGTTACGTCACCGACGACGCCATCGCGGCGGCGCAAAAGAGTTTTCAGCGCTTCGATTCCGTCGGTCAGCAGCGCATGGCCAAGCTCCACGGCGGCCGCCGGGATTCGCTCGAGATCAGCCCAAACCTTTGGGCCGGCGTCGGCTTGGTGAGGGGAGGGGCAGGGACGGCGTTGGTCGGCGATGCCGAAACCGTTGCGGCGCGCATGCGCGAATATGCCGACTTGGGCATCGACACCTTCATCCTCTCGGGCTACCCGCACTTGGAGGAAGCTTACCGGGTGGCGGAGTCTTTGTTCCCGCTGCTCTTGGGCAGTTCGCCCAGCCGCGTCAAAGAGGCGTACGTCGGTCCGTTTGGGGATCTCCAGCCCTCCGCCAAGCCGTGAAGGCCGCCCGCCGCCAATTCCCGGGCGGGCGTCACCGCCGATGGATCCGATCTTGGGGCGGCTCCGCCAAGCCAAAGGGGAGCGCGGGCGTCCCGCCCGTACAGAAACGGCAGCCCTCGCGACCGGGCCGGGGCAAAGGCGGCGGCATACCCGGTTACGGACGCAAAGCCGTCCGCGCTCCCTTCGTCGGACCTCGGGCGCGTCTTGGGGTGGCTCCGCTTGGAGGATTCTTTGGTCGGGCAAGCTTCGGTAAGGCGCTCCCGATCCACGTCTCCAACCTTCTCCACCTAAACACGCCATGAATGCATTACGGCCCTCCTCACGTCCGTTATTCGACCGCCCTGCGCCCGTGCGAGGAGCGCGCCAGGCAATGCTTTTGGTCTTGGCCGCGGGCTGCCTCCACGCGTTCGTCGGCCACGCCGAAGAAGGCCCACCCGCCGTGGTGCGGCTGGATTGGGCTTATTACAACCCTCTCAGCCTGATTCTGCGTCGCCAGGAAAAACTCGAGAAGACGCTTCGGCAGGAGGGCGCACGCCTGGAATGGGTGCAAAGCTTGGGCAGCAACAAGGCCCTGGAGTTCCTGCGCGGAAATGGCGTGGATTTTGGATCCACGGCGGGTGCCGCTGCCCTGCTGGGTCGTGCCAACGGCAATCCGATCCGTGCCGTCTTCGTCTATTCGAGGCCGGAATGGACCATGCTCCTGACCCGTTCGGGAAGTGGTATCGCTTCGCTGGCCCAGTTGCGCGGGCGCCGGATCGCCGTCACGCGCGGAACCGATCCACACGTCTTTTTGCTGCGGGCGCTCGGTTCCGCCGGGTTAAAAGAAACGGACGTCGAGATCGTGCCGCTGCAGCATCCGGACGGCAAAACCGCCTTAGAGCGGGGTGACGTCGATGCCTGGGCGGGCTTGGACCCTTACATCGCGCAGCTTGAAGCCAAAGGATCATTCCCGGTCCTGTTTCGTAACCCCGTGTGGAACAGCACCGGCGTGCTGAACGTGCGCGAGGCATTCTTGCGGGATCATCCGAGCGTCGTGCGGCAAGTCTTGGCTGCCTACGAGGAGACGCGGCGTTGGGCGCTTGACCACCCGGACGAGGCCTGTCGGATCTTCGCCGAGGAGGCCCAACTCAGTCCCGAAGTCGCCGGCCGGGTCTGGTCCCGCAACGATTTGTCCGATCCGTCCATCGGCTCGGGTCTGCATCAAGTCCTGCTTGACTCTGGCGAAGTGTTGCAAAGGAGCGGCATGATGAGCCCGTCCGCGGACGTCCCGCGGGCGGTGAACGCTTTGCTCGACACCGGTTGGGCTACAAAAAATCCTGATGTGGACCATGGCGCCGGTCGTTGAGCAGCAAACGTCGCTTGCGCGCGGGGTGACCTCCTTTCCCCGGCGGGCGCTCCGTTCCCGGAAATTGTCTGGAATTTGGACGCGCCTGGGTTTGACCGGCTTCCTTTTACCCCTGGGCATAATGGTGGCTTGGGCCATCGCGTCGCAAACCGGACGGTTGGACCCGGCGCTGTTCTCCAGCCCGCGCGAGGTCGTCGATGAACTCGCATCTCTGGTCCGTTCGGGAACGTTACCGGCACACCTACAGGCAACTTTTGGCCGCGTCTTGACCGGCTTCGTCTTTGGGTTGGCTGCAGGAACCTTGCTGGGCACGCTCACGGGGTCAGTCCCGTTGATCCGACGCCTGCTCGACCCGATGGTCCAGGCCCTGCGAAGCGTTCCGTCCATGGCGTGGGTACCCCTGTTCATCCTTTGGCTCGGCATCCAGGAAGGCCCGCGCGTTTGCCTGATCGCCGTCGGCGCGTTTTTTCCGGTCTACCTCGGGGTGATGAACGGCATCAGTGACGTCGATCGCAAACTGGTCGAGGTCGGCCGTGCCTGCGGGTTCCGCGGTTGGCGTTTGGTGCGAGCTGTCACCTTGCCGGCCTGCCTACCGGCCTACCTGCTCGGCGCCAGGCACGCGCTCGGGTTGGCATGGATGTTTGTGGTGGCTGCAGAGATCATGGGCGCGAGTCGCGGTTTGGGTTTTCTGCTCGTCGACGGGCAAACCACCGGAAGACCTGGCCGGATCCTCGCCAGCGTCTGCTTGTTCGCGCTTTGCGGCAAACTGACCGACGGCGCTTTGGCTTTCGTCAGTCGCCGTTTGTTGAAGTGGCAGGACGTCGTCGTTCGCCGGTGACGCCCATGCTCGAGCTGCGCGACGTTTCTGTCGTTTACCCGAACGGGACCTGGGCGCTTGCCGAGATCTCGCTGCAGATCTCCGCCCGGACCGCGTTGGCGGTGGTTGGAGGTAGCGGCTCGGGCAAAAGCACCCTGCTGCGGGTTCTCGCGGGTTTGGAGCGACCGACGGTGGGGACGGTCGAGCGCGCCGACGACGGCGGCCTTGCGGGCGTGGTTTTCCAAGAACCTCGGCTCCTGCCCTGGTTGAATGTCTGGCAGAACGTGCGTCTCGGTCTGGGGCCGCAGGCTACCCAAGAGGAGTGGCCGTCCGTGGATGCGGCGCTTGAGCGAGTGGGCCTCGCCGACTTTGCCCAAGCTTTGCCAAAAGAGCTTTCGGGAGGCATGGCGCAGCGGGTTGCCCTCGCACGCGCCTTGGTCCGCCGCCCGGCTTTGCTCCTCTTGGACGAACCGTTTGCAGCGCTCGATGCGGTGAACCGACGACGGCTGCAAGATCATGCCCTGGAACTCTGGCGCGGTTCTGGCTCTACCTTGGTGATTGTGACGCACGACGTGGAGGAAGCCGTCCTGTTCGCCGACCGTGTGTTGGTGTTGGACGGACGTCCCGGACGCCTCGTTGCCGATCATGAGCTGGACTTGGCGCGTCCACGAGACCGCGAATCGGGCCCCTTTGGCCGTTGGAAAAAGAGGGTGCTCGAAGCCATTGGGTCAGCGTCGGTCTCGACGGCCGGAGCCGGTTGAGGGGATGGTGGGCGTGCCGTCGCGGACCGTGCGCCCGGCAGCTTTTGCCCCGAAGGGGCGGGAGAGCAAAGCCCAGGGTTCACCCTGGGAAAACCGAAGAAAAGAGGATCAGCCCTGAAAGGGCGGAAGACACGCCACCCTCGCGCGCAGCGCGCCGGTAGCACGATCTCTGCCGCCCTTTCAGGGCCTGTCCGTTTCCTTCTATTCCACCCAGGGTGAACCCTGGGCTGAGTTCTTGGGCCCCTTCGGGGCGAAACCTCGCGCCCAGGTTGGGTTTTGGGTTAGCCCCTCTCACCCAGCGCGCGTGCCAGCGTAGCGCCGGCGTCTCGCCGGTCGCGGGTGGGTTGCCATCCGGAGCGAGGCCGGAGCCAGGGTGATCGCCACGACCTCTCTTGCGGATCCGGCGGCCCCTGGATCCGCGCCACCCCGTCGTCCGCCGGGCCTATCCTGGGGTGGTTCCCGTGCCCTGCCCCCTTCCGACCTTTGTCATTTGCCATTTGGCGTGCTCCGCTCCTTCACCAGCCTCACCGGCCGCTGCGGCGTGACGCCCGTCACTGCCTCCGGGCGGGGCGCACCGATGGATTTCAGGATGCGCCCCAACACCCGTTCCGGCTGCTTTTGCAGCGTGCTCTCCCAAACCCGCAAAACCCGCCAGCCCCGCGCCCGCAGCTCCCGGTTCACGCGCCGGTCCCGCGCCCGGTTCCTCCGCGCTTTCTCCGCCCAAAAATCCGTGTTCGACTTCGGCAGCCGGTATTTCCTCGGGTTGGCGTGCCAGAAGTCGCCGTCCACGAAAATCGCCACGCGCGCCGCGCGAAAGATGAAATCCGGTCTCCCCGGCAGCTTCACGTGCCGACGCCAGCCCGTCACCTTTTCCGCGCGGAACAGCCGCACCAGCCGCATCTCGGTCGTCTGGTTTCCCCGGCCCCGGATCCGGGACATGACCAACGCTCGTTGTTCCTTCGAAAAAAGGTCAGCCACGGTCAGGCGGGAGGTTGCGCAAGCGGCGTCCGGCGAGTTGCGAACTCCACAGCACGGTAGCATCCCGGGCCGGTTTCGCCATGGGGGGTGCGTCTGGATCTGGTCTGCGAGGTCCGTCACCCCGCGGTGCTGCGA
>CAXUNV010000064.1:0-1607 GCA_964252355.1 uncultured Chthoniobacterales bacterium
CTACCGGACCGTCCACGATGCGATTTCCGGCCCCGCGCACGACGCGGCCTGGCGAGGAGTCCACGACCGTTTCTACTCTTGCTACGAACAAGGCCCCCGCCGCAGCCTAGCAAAGGTGCTGATCGCGGCATTAGATAAACCAGCCGGACCGACTGACAAAGGCGTCGCGGAACCATCCCCGTTACTCCCTATGCTTTCGGAGAAAATTCCCCCCTCCGCGACGTAGCAAACGGTTTCCACGGCGGCGAGCACTTCAACGTATGAGTCCTACCGAGCGTTGGGAGTGGGTGAGGTCGGAAGGCGGGTCGTGGGCGTTGAAGGAACCGGAGACACCTGTCCACACGATGATCGACGAGATCCCAACGATCGCGTGGTGCAGCTTGCCGGATGGCCACGTGGTTTTTTGTAACCGGCGATGGTCCGACTACACGGGAAGCTCCCCTGAGGCGTCTCGCGGCTTGGGGTGGCAAACGGCGATTCACCCGGAAGATTTGGCTGCGGTAAGGGCTTGGTGGGCCGCCCATCTCGCCTCCGGGCAGGCGGGTGAGGTTGAAGGACGCCTGCGGAGGTTTGATGGAGCGTACCGCTGGTTTCTGCTCCGGTATGCGCCGTCATGCGACGAGGCCGGCACCGTCGTCCATTGGTACGGCACCGCCACGGACATCGAGGACCTCAAGCGCGCCGAGCTGAAGCTTCGGCGAGGCGAAGAGGAGTTCCGCACGATCACCGACGCCATCGCCCAATACATCGTGGTTCTGGCGTCGGATGGGAAGGTTCTCTACGTCAACCGGGTGGCGCTCGAGCGGATCGGTTTAAAGATCGAGGACGTCCAGGGGGAGGGTGCCTTCGCGCGGCCCTTCCACCCCGAGGACGTCGACCGGGTGCGGGCCGAGCGTCGCGACGGCCTCTCGCGGGGCACCCCGTTTGAATTGGAAGTTCGTGTTTTGCTGACGAGCGGGCAATACCGCTGGCATCTCATCCAATATAATCCGGAGAAAGATGGAGAAGGTCGGATCCTTCGCTGGTACGCCACGGGGACCGACATCGACGGCCGTAAGAAAACCGAAGAACGGCTTCGGCACGAGAACGTGACTTTGCGCGAGGAGATCGACCGCTCCGCGATGTTCGAGGAGATCGTCGGGTCGTGCGAGCCGATGCGGCGCGTGCTGCAGCAGGTGGAAAAAGTGGCCCCGTCGGATGCGACGGTTCTCATCGTTGGCGAGACTGGAACGGGCAAAGAATTGATCGCGCGAGCGCTGCACCGGCGGTCGAGTCGCGCGTCGCGCGCCTTCATCCGGGTGAACTGCGCCGCGATACCCGCGTCGCTCATCGTCTCCGAGCTCTTTGGGCACGAGAAAGGCGCCTTCACGGGCGCCCTGCAAAGGCGCGTGGGAAGGTTCGAGGCGGCGGACGGCGGCACGCTCTTCCTCGACGAGGTCGGCGAGCTCTCCATCGAAACCCAGATCCTCCTCCTGCGCGTGCTGCAGGAACGCGAATTTGAGCGGGTCGGCAGCAACCACCCCATCTCCGTGGACGTCCGGTTGATCGCAGCCACCAACCGCGACCTTCCGGCCGCGCTAGCGGCGGGCACGGTTTGCGGGGATCTG
>CAXUNV010000064.1:1617-13811 GCA_964252355.1 uncultured Chthoniobacterales bacterium
ATTGAACGTCGTTCCGATCGACGTCCCGCCGCTCCGGGAGCGCGTACCGGACATCCCGATGCTGGTCGAGTACTTCGCCGAGCGCTACGCGAAAAGGGCTGGCAAAGCCATCCGGCAAATCCGCAAGCAGACGCTGGACCAGTTGAAGGCCTACCGTTGGCCCGGGAACATTCGCGAACTGCAAAACGTGGTGGAACGGGCCATCATCCTTGGTGAGACCGACACCTTCTGGGTTGATGGCAGCTGGCTGAGACACGAAACCGCAGAGCTTCCGGATTCAGGCAAGGGAGTTTCGACGTTGGCAAAGCGCGAGCTGGAGTTGATCGAAGCAGCGCTTGCCGAGTGCCACGGCCGCGTTTCCGGACCCGCGGGCGCGGCGGTGAAGCTCGGCATTCCGCGGCAGACGTTGGAATCAAAGATCAAGCGCCTGGGCATCGACAAACACGGGCGGAAAACCTGAGAGCGGCGGATGGTCCTGGAAGACGGCGGCCTCAGGCCAAAAGGCTAACCACCGCCCTCGGTAAGCGGCGGGAGACCCCGGAAGCGTCACTGCGCATCCTGCAAGTCTTTGAGCGTGTCCAGAATGCCCGAGGTCGTTGCCGGATGGGCGTCGTCGGAGTCCGTGCTTCTGGCCAGCGCGGTCGTTTGCGCAAGCGCTGCCAACGCAGTCTCGTAGGCGGATTTCAGCAGGACGGTCGCGTCCGTCCCCAAGGGTTGGCGCAACGGCATCTGCGGCAAGGATGAAAGCCTGAGAATGGCAATCGCCGCTTTGTCCGGATCGCCCGGTGCCTGCCACCGACTCTGCAGGCGTCGCCGAAAGCCGACGGCGGTTTCCCGATACGCATCCATGGGCTTTGCGAAGAGCATCGAAGCGCCGTTCCAATCCGTCCGGAAGCCGCCCGGTTCGATCAGGCAGACCTGGATGCCGAGCGGCCTCAATTCTTGCGCAAGCGCTTCGCTGAAACCTTCGACTGCAAATTTCGCCGCGTGATAGCCGGAGAGCCCTGGGCCGGCACGACGGCCTCCCGTCGAGGTGACTTGCAGGATGCGCCCAGAGCCTTGCTTTCGCATCTGCGGCAGCACGGCCCGCGTGACGTTGACGACGCCCCAGAAGTTGGTGTCGATCTGACCGTCGAACTCCTCTTGGGTCATCTCCTCGAAGGCGCCCGTGAAGCCGTGGCCAGCGTTGTTGACCAGAAGGTCAATGCGACCGAACCGCTCCACGGCCGCATTCACCGCGGAGCGAGCGTCCTCCGGATTGCGCACATCCACCTTAAAGGTCAGCACGCGCGAACCGAATCGCTCAGCCATGGGCGCGAGGTCGTCCAGGTCTCTGGCCGTGGCGATCAGCAAATCGCCGCTTTTCAGAACCCGCGTAGCCAAAGTCCTGCCGAGGCCCCGTGAGGAGCCGGTGATCATCCAAACCCGTCCGTCTTGCATGGGCGAAATCTCCTGGTGCTTTGCAGGCGCGTTAGTCACCGCCGGGCGGGCGCCTCCGTCTCTGCGGCGCCTTGCAGGCGGTACGCCAACCGGAGGATATCCGCCGCACGTTCACCGATGATCACGCAAGGGGCCATCGTGTTGCCCGTCGTGATCCGTGGCATGATCGACCCGTCGGCAACGCGAAGACCGTCGATTCCGTAGACTTTCAGGTTGCCGTCCACCACCGACGCGGCGTCGCGGCCCATCTTCGCGGTGCCGACCACGTGCCAGAAGCTCGTCGCGGCGTCCCGAATGAAGCGCTCGAGCTCGGCGTCCTGCAGGTTGCCCGGCATGACCTCGCGCTTCGCGAAGGGGCGCAGCGGAGCGGAATTGCCAACCTCGCGGCAGAGCTCCACGCAGCGCTTCGCGACCTTCAGGTCATCCGGGTTAGAAAACGTGTTAGCCTCGATCAGCACCGGATCGGTCGGGTTGGGTCCGGTTAGGCGGAGGCGGCCCCGGCTCTTGGGATGCGCAACCCCGCCGAACAACGTCCAACCGTGGGCGGGCAACCCGAAGCGGGCGGCATTCTCCGCCGTGGACTTGGGCACCTCCGCTTGGCAGACGAGCAAATCGGGACGGTCAAGCCCGGCTTCGCTCGTCGCGAAGACGATCGCCTCTGAAAGGTTGTTCCGCGGGTCCACCGCGTTCTGGTATTCCCACACGCAATCAAACGCGACGTGGTCTTGGAAATTCTGGCCCACGCCGGGAAGGTGCTGCCGGAGAGGGATCCCCAAACGCCGCAACTCCTGGGCGTCGCCGATGCCGGATTGCATCAGCACCTTCGGGGTGTGGACCGCGCCGAGTGACAACACCACCTCGAGGCCGGCCCGAATGCGGTAAGTCGTACCGAGGTACGAGATCTCGACCCCGGTTGCCCGCCTGCCCTCGAACGTCACCCGCGTGACGAGGGCATCGGTGAGCACCGTCAGGTTAGGGCGGTCCATGTAGGGAAATGCGTACGCGCGAAAAACCGAGCGACGCTGGCCGCCCCGGACCAGCACGTCGCTGATGGAAGCGCCCCTTACGGCTTCCATCATGCGCCCGTTCGGGTTTTCAAAACGAGGGATTCCCGCCAACCGAGCCGCTTCGACCGTCGCGGGAGCGAGCGGGTTCGGGTCCGGCGCGGGTTGGACGTAGATCGGGCCGCCGGTGCCGCGGTGCTTCGGGTCCGGCGCGCCGTGCCAATCCTCGACCCGCCGGTAGAGGTTCAAGACGGATTCATAGCTCCATGCCGGGTCCCCTGATTCAACCGCGAACGCGTCCCAATCGCGGCGGTGTCCGCGCGCCCAAACCATCACGTTGATACTGGACCCCCCGCCGAGCACCTTGCCCATGGCGAACGGGATGGAGCGGCCGTTTACGCGCGGATTCGGCTGGCCAGGGAAGGCCCAATCCCGTTCGCTGCCAAGGTTTTTCGGCCATCGGCCCGCCTCCATGACGTCGGGCACGTCGTCGCCGCCGCCGGCCTCGAGCAAGAGCACATCCACCTCGGGGTTCTCAGCGAGACGGCGCGCCACCACCGAGCCGGATGACCCCGACCCGCAGACGATGAAATCGTATCGGGGTTTCAAGGCCGAGCGGAGCCGCGCCTGATTATGCCGCACACGCGAGGCAAAACTTGCTTCAAGAAAATCCGAGGTGTTCTCAGGTGAATTTAGATCCGAAAAAAACATAAAAGTTCCCCGCCGCGACGGGTGCGCTTTGCTGGAAAGTCAGCGTGGGTCGCCTACCCCACGTCGCGGCCAAACCGCCGGGAGCAGCCGACGTGCCATGCGTAACGCCTGGTGGACCGCGGAGGACGGGAAGAAGCGAGCGTCGGCCTAAGCGACCGAGGCTAACCAACCAATCACCAATGCCTAACAAAAAGGACCGCTTTCGCACGGAGACCCGCCCGGCGCCTGGTGAAACCAGCCGCCCGTTGCCGAGGTCTCGGCGTTTTGCCGAGCGCGCGGCAACAACTTCCGCAACCAAAGCATCCCGTTCGGACCACCCAGGTGGGACGCGACTTTCTTTTCTCGGCAGTTCGAGGCGGTGAGCTTTATCCCGTCAGAGGTCGCGACCAAGCCGGCTGGAGCGGGCACGGGTGATGCTACTAACAACGGACGACACGGGCTCGTCACTCCAGAAGTGGACACGGCCTTCGGATCCGTCCCGCGGAGGACCACGGTCGGCGAGCGAAGAAGCGGCCCAGTCCGCACAAGCTATGATGAAACCAACAGAACCAATCGAGATGTCCCGTCGCCGTCTCCTCGCGGTGCTAGGCCTTTCCGCTGGGGCGACGCTGATTCCCCAAGGTCCGCTTTTCGCGGAGGAGCGGGAGGCCGCACCGGCCGCCGGTGATGGCGTGAGGGACGCACCAGACGCAACGTTCGGTCCGGTGAAGCAAATCGACGCCGGCGTTCTGAACGTCGGCTACGTCGAAGACGGCCCAAGCGACGGTCCTGCCGTAATCTTGCTGCACGGCTGGCCGTATGACATACACAGTTACGTCGAGGTCGCGCCGATCCTCGCGACGGCGGGTTACCGGGTGATCGTCCCCTACCTGCGGGGCTACGGCACGACGCGCTTTCTTTCGGGCGAGACGGCCCGCAATGGCCAGCAGTCCGTGCTCGCGGTCGACACCGTCGCCTTGATGGACGCCCTCAAAATCCGGACCGCAACGGTAGCCGGTTTTGATTGGGGTGCGCGCACCGCCGACGTCATCGCAGCGCTCTGGCCGGAGCGTTGCCGCGGCCTGGTCTCCGTGAGCGGTTACCTGATCGGCAGCCCTGCCACCGGCCAGGCGCCGCTGCCGCCCAAGGCGGAGCTCGCGTGGTGGTACCAGTTCTATTTCGCCACGGAACGCGGCCGGGAGGGCTACGACCGATACCGGCGCGACTTCGCCAAGCTCATTTGGCGGCTCGCCTCGCCGAAGTGGGACTTTGATGACGCCGCGTTCGACCGCAGCGCGGCCGCCTTCGACAACCCGGACCACGTCGACATTGTGATCCACAACTACCGGTGGCGGATCGGCCTGGCTGAAGGCAAACCGCAATACGACGACTTGGAAAAAAGGCTCGCCGAGGCGCCGACGATCGCCGTACCCACGATCGCCCTGGAAGGCGATGCCAACGGCGCGCCGCATCCAGAACCGGATGCCTACGCCCACAAGTTCTCCGGCGGATACGAGTTCCGACTCGTGCGTGGGGGCATCGGTCACAACCTACCTCAGGAGGCCCCGGCAGCCTTCGCCCAGGCCGTGGTGGACGTGGCTAAGCAGGTGGGTTGAACACCGCCCACGCCGGCGGGTGCATTCTCAACGGCAAGCCGGTCGACGCGGCGCAGCACGAAACGTGTTTCGCTTGCCACGAAGCGCGGGTGAAAGGGCACGACTTCGTCTTTACCAGGTTCGCGCCGTGAACACGGAAACGAATCGGCGGCGCCTGCGTCTGCGCTACCCTTCTCAATTGGAGAAAACCCGGTCGGGCCGGGAAGGCGGCCACCGGGCTTGCGGTGGGTGAAGACCCAGTCGGCAGGGCTGGGCGGCCTGCGGGGTGAACGGTTGCCGGCTGGAGGGTGCCAGCGCGGAACTACCTTGATGGCGTGCCAGGATCGCTCGAGCCCGGCTCAGACCAACCCGCGGACGTCCACCACGGACCCGCTTCGCCTGCGGGTTGGGTCTTCGCCCCACCGCAAGCACAGAGGCGGCCCGCTCGGGTCTTCGCGCCACCGCAGGCGGCCGTCAGGGCACCTGCACCCATCTTGCGGCCCGCAGGGATGCGAACGCCGTCCGTGAACCCCGTCCCTTCGTCCCCTGGATGTTGCCCCTGCGCAGGCGTGAAACGCCGGACCGCCCTTTCCGGCTTGCTGGCGGCCGCCGTCGCCGGGGTGTCGTCGTTCCCGTTCCGTAAGCTTTTCGCGCAAACGCCGTCGCCCCCCCAGCAGCCAGAAGCTGCCGACACCAAGCTGATGGGGATGGGCTCGCACCTGCTGCAGGGCAAAAAACCGCTCGACGCCGTCGACGGGTACGTCTGCGGGTTGCACTTCTACAACGGCGACATGAACCGTCAGGTGATCGCGCACCATTTCTGTTCCCACCGCAGCGAGGAGTTTCTGCAGTGCGTGATCTATGACCGGAACGCCGACGACGCCCGGCTCATCGGCATCGAATACATCATCAGCGCGCGGTTGTTCGAGGGCTTGCCTGATGACGAAAAGCGCTTCTGGCACAGCCATGGCTTCGAGGTGAAATCCGGGCAACTCTCGGCGCCGGGCATTCCGGGACCGGTGGAGCACGAGCTCATGAAGAAGCTGGTGAACACCTATGGCAAGACCTGGCACACTTGGCAGTATGACCGCGATCCGGACCTGCCGCTCGGCGTGCCGCAGTTGATGATGGGTTTCACCGCGCCCGGCCAAGCCCACGAAAGCTTGGTCCAAGAGGTGGAGGACCAGACCAAACACTCGGTCGACGGCGCCCGGCGGGACCGGCAGGACATCGTCGCCGCCCCGGTGTTGCCTGGCGCCGACGCGTGGGAAAAAGGGAACGTCTACCAAATCAAAGCCTGAGTGAGCGGCACGCTTGACGGAATGCGTCAGCCTACGGAAACCGGGGAGGAGAGCGACGTTGCGGAGATGGCCAGCGGCCTCATTGTCCGACAAACCGAACCGCGCAACTTTGAGTCGCCCGTTGCCGCATTTGGGTCTTTCCTCACCGCGCCGCACCTCTTCTACGTGCGCAACCATTTCGCGGTGCCCGACGGCTTGGCGTCGGACTGGAGGTTGCGGGTGGAGGGCTGCGTCGAGCGGACCCTGGCCCTCGGTCCGGAAGACTTGGCGCGCTTGCCGTCCGCGACCGCGACGGTGACCCTGGAGTGCGCCGGAAACGGCCGGGTACGACTGACGCCTGCTGAAAAGGGCGTCCAGTGGGATGGCGGCGCGGTGGGAACGGCGGAGTGGACCGGCGTGCCGTTGGCGGCGGTGTTGGAGCTGGCGGGCCTGCGCCCCGGCGCGCAAGAAGTCATCTTGGAAGGGGCAGACGAGGGCGAAGAGGCCGACCCGAAAACGCCTGGGACGATTCATTACGCGCGCAGTCTTCCGCTGGAGAAAGCGCGCGGGGGCGGGGTGTTGTTGGCCCGCCAGATGAACGGGCAAGCGCTCTCCGAGAACCACGGTCACCCCTTGCGCGCGATCGTGCCGGGTTGGTACGGCATGGCTTCGGTGAAGTGGCTGCGTCGGATAATGATTACCGACCGGCCGTTCCACGGCTATTTCCAATCGATGGAGTACTCCCGCTGGGAACGTGTGGCGGGCCTGCCGAGCCTTCAGCCCCTCACGGAAATGGGCGTCAAAGCAGAGATCGTCCACCCGGCGCGGCACGGGCGCGTGCCACGGTCTGCCCTTTGCCGCGTTTCCGGGTTGGCCTGGGCCGGCGAGGCCGCGGTCGCGGCCGTGGCGATCAGCGTGGGTGAGGAAGGTCCTTGGGCGGAAGCGCAATTGTTGGATGCGCCGCGTCCGCACGTCTGGGTACGCTGGCGGTACGACTGGCGAACGCCCGCCGGAAGGGGGCCGTGTCTGCTGCGCGCCCGCGCCCGGGACGACCGCGGCCGGGCGCAGCCCATGGGGCGGAACCGCGACGAGCGGAGTTACGCCGTGCACCACGTCGTGGAGCACCCGGTGGAGGTGGGCTAGATGAAGCTGTGGCGTGTCCCTGGTTTCTTGTCTCTGGTCTCTCGTCGGGGAAGGGAGAAAAGCTGTGCAGCGTTTGTGGTTTGACGTTCGGCGTGGGCGTCACCCGTTTCTTGCCCCTTGCCGCTAGTTTGGAAGGTGGCTACCCGATACGACGCGGGCCTCGTTTTTGGCCTTTGTCATCCGTCATTTGCCATCCGCGATGCGCGCGGCGCCAGCGCTGGGCTACTCCGCCGCCCGTGCCTGCACTTGGCGGTCCGCCGCGCCCGTGGCGCGTTCCGCCTTCATCTCCAAGGAGAGAAAATAGTTGAGGCCGGTCCGGATCACGGCGATGGCCCCGAGTTTCCCGATCTGTTCGAGGCTGGGCGCTACCGCCGTGGAGAGGATGTCTGCGCCGAGTTGAAACTCCAGCGCTAGGGCTAGGTAGCGCGCCAGGACGAGCCGAATGGCGGTGAAATCGTGGGTTCGCCGCGTCAACAAGGCCCGTAGAAAAAGGGTGAGGGCAATGGTTGCGCCCAGGGCGACGACCCCGGCGCCGACGGTCTCCACCGCCAAGCGCAGCCATTGCACGACCAGCGCCACCAGCGCCTCCGGCCGGTCCGGGGTGGGGACTTCGTTCATCGCCCCGCCCTTTCGGACCGCCGGTGCTGGAGCCAGCGAACCATCGGCCGCTGCAGGAGCACCAAGGCTGCCACCACCGCGACGGCCACTGCGAACCAGCCGAGGTTCTCCAGCGGATTTCGAGCGAAGGAGAAGCTCAAAGCAGTCGATACCGCCGGCGGATGCGTCATGCGGAGCGTGATCATCCAGAGGATGGTAAACACCATGGCTCCCGCCGCCGCGCCGTAGCCAAAGCCGAGCCAGCGTTGCGTCGCCAAGCCGGCCAGGGCAGCCGGGATCTGCGTGCCAAGCAGCACGCGGACGTCGTTGACCGGATGCTCGGCGTCCAGGAAGACCAGAAAGGCGCTCGACGCCAGCGACGCAAACAGCAAGTGCTGCCGGCTGCTGAGTTCCAGGATGGCCAACACGATCAGCACCGTCCCAGTGGGCAAGACGGCCAACGCCAAGGCGTGGAGGTAGGAGCCGGGGCGAGGCCGAGACCAGTTAAGTTGCACCGATCGTAACAATTGTCCGGATTGTATCAAGGGACGGAGAGCGTCCTGCTTCCGTCATTGATGCCGTTGTTGCAATTGGTGCCATTGATCTAATTTGCGGCGCTCGCGCCATTACGGGGCCACGATGAATTCGCGCAGGTCTTCGTTGAGCCGGTCTTTGTCGGTCAGCGTCAGGCCGTGCGGCGCGCCTTCGTAGATTAGGTATTTGGCGTGCGGCAACCGTTTGGCAGTCTCGGCACCGCTCGCCTCCAGCGGCACCGTCTGGTCGTTGTCGCCGTGGATGATGAGCGCCGGCACGTGGATCGCCTCAAGGTCCTTTCGGAAATCCGTTTCGCCGAACGCCGTCACGCAGTCGACCGTTGCCTTCAAGGACGCTTGCATGGCTAGCAGAAAATTGTGCTGGAGCGCATCCCTGCCGACGCGGTTCTTTTTGCCTTCGCGCACCCCGTAAAATCTTTTGCCGAACGCGGCCATGAACTTGGGGTGATCCTTCTCGATCCCGGCGATGATGCCCTGGAACACCGAGCGGTCAACCCCGGTGGGGTTGTCTTCTGTCTTCAACAGGAACGGCGGTACGGCGGCCAAGAACGCGACCTTCGCCACCCGCGCGCCCCCATGACGGCTCATGTAGCGCGCCACCTCGCCGCCACCCATGGAAAAGCCAATGAGGGTCACCCCTTCAAGGTTAAGCGTGTCCAAAACGGCTTTGAGGTCGTCGGCGAACGTGTCGTAATCGTAGCCGTCCCACGGTTTGGAAGAGTGCCCGAAACCGCGCCGATCGTAGCTGATGGCCCGCACACCGTGGCGCGCGAGGTAGAGGCTTTGGTATTCCCACATGGCGTGGTTCAAAGGCCAGCCGTGGATGAGGACGGCCGGCGCGCCTTCGCCCGAGTCTTCGTAGTAGAGGTGCACCGGTTGCCCGGCCACGTCGTTTCCGGCGGTAACGTAGCTCATAAAAGGTTAGGAAGGGCGGCGGGTGGCTTCGCCCTCGCAGAAACGCTTCGCACGTTGGTGAGCGGACGGCCTTTGCGCCCTGGTTGAATCCCGTCCAACGGACCGCGCGCCCGCCCGTCCGGCGCCGTGAACAACCTGGCGGGCCGCCGGACGGGAACAGCGGCCGGCGCGATGGGGAGGGTTTGCTGGCGCAGGTCTGCCACCTAGCCATAAGCCGAACTGATGGCTTCCATCAAAAAGGTGTCTTTCCCTTAGCCTTACCGCGGCCGCAGGCTGCGGCGTGAAACCTTTCCTCGCCGACCTAGGCCCCCTCGCACCCAAACTCCTGGCCGCCCTCGCATACGCCGTTCTCGCCGCCATGGCTTTGAGCCTCCCGGCCGCCGCTGCGCGCCCTGCGACGGCGACATCAAAAACAAATCGCTCGCCGTCAGCCCCGACGAACGCCTCGCCGCCGTCTGCTACAGCAACGCCGACCGCGTGGTAATCTACGACCTCGCCGCGGGCAAGACCATCCGGACGCTGACGGGTTTCGTCACCCCGCGCAACCTCGTCTTCGCTCCGGACGGTCAGCGTCTAGACGTTTCCGACGGTACCCTCGGCACCGTCAACGTCAGCGACGTCCCCGGCTTCGAGACGGTGGCCCGTTAACCGGTCGGCTAAGGGGCCTTCGGCACGACGCTCTCCGCCGACGGGCGCAGCCTCTACGTCAACAACGAGGCCGCCGGGACCGTCACCGTCGTGCACCTAGCCAAGGGTGAAGTTGTGCGGCGCATCCCCGTGGGCAAAGACCCGTACGGTGCGGCGTTCTCGCCGGACGGACGGTTCATCTACGCCGGCAACAAAGCGGACGACAGCCTCACCGTGGTAGACACCGCCACCTTGGCACCCACCGCCACGATCACCGGCTTCCACGAGCCGCGCCAAGCCATCGTCTTCACCCGGGACGGCAGATGGGCCTACGTGCTCAACCAAGATCTGAGCCTTGCCGTCGTCGACACGGCCGCCCGGCAGGTCGTCCGCACCTTGACCCCAGGGGAAAACGCTCCAGCCAGGGGGTGACAAGAAATTGTCCCAATGGAAGGAATCGTTCCAATGGTACCAATGGGCGAGCCGGTGTCCCCAGCCTTAATTGATGCAATTGCTCCCATGGGCACCATTCAACCAGCGGCCGCCGCTTTGGCCACGGCGCGCGCGACGTCGGCCACCGTCCTGGCCGCCCCGCACCCGAAACGGGCCGGGTGCCCGATGGCGGTGATATCCCCCACGGGTGCGGCGTCGGCGAAGGGCAGGAACGCGCAGCCGCGACCGCCCTCGCGCGCCATGGCCATCAATGGACACAGGGAGACGCCTTGACCCGCGGCGACCAGGGCGAGCACGGTGGCGAGCCCGTCGGCCGAGAGGTCGTCGCGCGGCCGCAAGCCGTGCCGGATGCACCAGCGCCCGATCTGCTGGGCCAGACAGTGAGTCTCTTGGAGGCTCAGAAACGGTTCTCCCCGGAGCTGGTGCGGGCGGACCGCCCCGTGGCCGGCGAGGCGATGGCCCTCCGGAACGACCGCGACGAGCGGCTCCGCCGCCCAGGGTTCCCGGTGCAAGCCGGCGCCGCGACGGCAGGTCGAGACGATCGCAAAGTCGAGCCCGCCGTCGTCGAGCGCGCGTTCCAACCGTTCGGTCACAGCTTCGGTGAAGTGGACCGTGACGCCCGGGCAGGCGCGGGCGGTCCCCTGCAACAACGGGCGCACCACGTAGGGCGCGATCGTGGGGATGATCCCGATCGCGACGGTGCCGGCCAGGGCATCTCCGTGTCCGCCCAGGCAGCGTTGGGCGTCGGCCAAGTCCGCCAGGATCCGGCGGGCGTAGGGGAGCAGGCGGCGACCGGCCGCCGTCGCCGTGACGCCGCGGGAGAGCCGGTCGAAAAGCGGGCTGCCCACGGCGGTTTCGAGTTTGCTGATGCCCTGACTCAACGACGGTTGGGCGACGCGGAGGCGGTCGGCAGCGCGCGAGAAGCTGCCGTCTTCGGACACGGCCACGAAATACCGGAGTTGGTGGATCTCCATAGGCACGACCTATAGCGCAGATAAGGAAAAAGTATTTTCCTATCGTGCGGTGGAGCGGGAGGGTGCCGGGAGCCGCCGAACGTTGCGGCCGCCTCTTCCGGGCGGCGCCGGCGGGTCAACCCAACCTCCATAGCTTATGTTTTTACGCATCGACAAACTGCCGGTCGAACTGCCGGCGTCGCCCGAGGTCGATCCCATCGCGGCCAAGAACGTCCAGGAATTGCTGGGTGGGCGCTTCGGCGAAATGTCCACGCTGATGAACTACACCTACCAGTCGTTCAACATGCGCGGGCGCGACTCGATCCGGCCGTACTACTCGTTGATCTCAAACATCGCGGCCGAAGAAGGTGGTCACATCGAGATCGTCTCGGCGGCCATCAACTCGTGTCTGAACGGTCCGCGCACCGGTTTCGACAAGGGTGCCGAACCGCAGGAAGGGGCTTGGCAGAGTCTGCCGGGCGGGGTTTTCGGTGGCCACTACATCGCCTCCGCCCAAACGGCCTTGCCCGTCGATTCGCGCGGCATGCCCTGGACGGGCGACTACGTCTTCTCGTCGGGCAACCTCATCCTTGACCTGCTCCACAACTTCTTTCTCGAGAACGGCGCCCGGACCCAGAAGCTGCGCGTTTACGAAATGACCACGAACCAAGCCGCGCGGACGATGCTCGGGTACCTGTTCGTGCGCGGCGGCGTGCACGCCTTGGCATACGCGAAGGCGCTCGAGTCGCTCACCGGCGTGGAGATGAGCAAAATGCTGCCGATCCCCAACATCGGCAACGCCGTGTTCCCGGAGGCGCGCAAGTTCATGGACCAAGGCTCGCACCTGAAGCTCTACCGCTTTTCACCGGCCGACTACCAAGAGGCCGGCGCGCTCTGGAGCGGCACGGCTCCCGCGGCTTACACCGAGGGGCTCGGGGGTGAC
>CAXUNV010000065.1:0-8991 GCA_964252355.1 uncultured Chthoniobacterales bacterium
CTTCGGCCACGTTGCAGGCGAACAACGTCGGCTTGGCGGTGAGCAGAAAAAAGGAACGCAGCAGACCGGCCTCTTCGCCCGCCACCTCGAGCGTGAGTGCCGGTCTGCCCGCGTTGAGGTGCGGGATTAACCGATCGAGCAACCCCGCTTCCGCTTTCGCGGTTTTGTCCCCGCTGCGCACCTGTTTCTGCAGCCGGTCCAAGCGTTTCTGCGCGCTCGCCAAGTCGGCCAGTACCAATTCGGTGTTGACCACCTCGATGTCCCGGACCGGGTCGACCGACCCGCTCACGTGGTGAATGTCACGGTCGTCAAAGCATCGGACCACCTGGACGATGGCGTCCACCTCCCGGATGTGACTCAGGAACTGGTTGCCCAAACCTTCGCCGGCGCTGGCGCCTTGCACCAGACCGGCAATGTCCACGAATTCCACCGCCGCCGGTACGATCCGCTGCGAGCGGGACAGCTTGGCCAACGTGCCCAGACGGTCGTCCGGCACCTGGACGACACCCTGGTTAGGATCAATCGTGCAAAAGGGGTAATTCGCGGCTTCCGCTTTCCGGGTGCGCGTCACCGCGTTGAACAGCGTCGATTTCCCGACGTTCGGTAATCCGACGATTCCGGCCCGCAACATAGAGCGCGGAAGCTAGAACGGCCGGGCGTGGGCCGCACGCGAAATCTTGGCTGGACGGCCCGGGTCACCAGCCCTTACCGTGCCACCTAGTTAGACATGGCTTCTTCTCCGCTTTCCAACCCTTCCGCCGCCGGCGCCGGCAGCGGCAGCGACACTGGGATCCCGTCCCACGTCGCGGCGGGATTGTGCGCCTTGGTCCCGCTTGCCAGCGGCGCGATTTTTTACTTCATCGAGAAGAAAGACCCTTTGGTGCGTCACTGGGCGGTGGAATCCATCCTTTTTGGCGGGGCGTGGATCGCGTTTCACGTGTTAACGACGATTCTTTTCACCCTCTTCGGACCTATTCCCGGCCTACACCTGATCCTGGTGCCGCTTTTGGGCTTGGCGTGGTTCGTTTTGCACCTCGCGTTCATCGTCCTCTGGCTCATCGGGATGATCCAGGCGTTCCAGGGCAGGCGCTGGGCCTATCCGTACATCTCCGCGCAAGGCCGGCGGCTCTTTCCGCAACTGGTGCCTTGATCGCGACCTCGCGCCGCTCAGCGCGCCTCGTGCACCGCGCTGACCAGCGGCCGAACAAATTCGCCCACCTCCCGCGCAAGCTGTGGGTGCGCGGCGTTCGCACCAATCCGGCGCACGATGGCGCTGCCCACCACCACGGCATCTGCCAAGCGCGCCACGGTCGCCGCCTGCTCCGGGGTAGAGATGCCGAAACCCACGGCGACCGGCAATTCCGTGTGGGTGCGCAAGGCAGCGACCCGCGCCGCGATGGACGTCTCTAATTGCTCGCGTTCGCCGGTGACGCCCTCGCGCGAGACGTAGTAAATAAATCCCGAGGCTTTCCCGCAGATGGCGGCCAAACGTCCTTCAGCCGTCGTCGGGGCCACCAAACGGATTCGGTGTAACGGGCCCCGACCCGGGTCCTCCGTAAGCCGTTCGTCCGGCGGCAAGTCAAGCAGCAGCAAGCCGTCGACCCCGGCTTGGGCGGCGTCGGCTTCGAAGCGGCCAAACCCGTATTGAAAGACCGGATTCAGATACGTGTAGAGGATGATCGGCACTTCGACGGCGGCGCGGATCCGGCGCACCGTCTCCAGCAAGATCTTCACGGTCGTTCCTGCCGCGAGCGCCCGCTGCGCGCCCAGCTGGTTGGCCAGACCATCGGCCAACGGGTCGGAGAAGGGGATGCCGATCTCCAGAAAATCGATCCCGGCGGCCGCCAGTGCTTGGGAGATCTCCACCGTCGCCTCGGGCGTCGGGTCGCCGCCAGTGATGTACGCCATGAACCCGCTGCGACCTTGCCGCCGCAAACGGGCGAACGCGGCGTCGATGCGGTTGGAGGCGCCGTTCGTCGACATGGGTGGGACAATACTTTGCGCGAGCGACAAACTTTGCAACCGGATGCGAACGGGGTGGTGCCGGTGCAACCAGATGTTCCCACCCATTTCACGGCCGTGCTGCTGGCAGGAGGCGCTTCGCGGCGCCTGGGCCGGGACAAGGCCACCTTGATGGTGCCGGGTCCAGAGGGTCCTGAGCCGCTCTGGCGTCACCAACTTCGTACGCTGAGCGAACTCGGGCCGGCTGAGGTGCTGCTTTCCGGACCGGCGCGCCCAGGTTTTCCGGAAGGGTTGCGCTGCGTTCCGGACGCGGTGCCGGGCACGGGGCCGGTTGGCGGTCTCGCGGCGACTTTGGCAACGGCACGCAGCCAGCGGGTGTTGGTTTTGGCAATCGACCTGCCGATGGTGCCGGAGGTGTTCCTGCGCGAGTTACTTGAGTTGGCGACCGCGGAATGCGGCGTCGTGCCAGTCGGCCCGCACGGGTACGAACCGCTGGTCGCCGTCTACCCGCGCGCAGCCGTCGAGGTATTCGAGGCAGCTGGGCGCGCGGGCAATTTGCGGCTCCAACCGCTCGTGGCAAAACTCGTCGCGGCGGAGCGGCTGCGGCCCCGGCCGATCCGGCCTGAAGAAAAGGGGTTCTTCCGAAATTGGAACACGCCGGCCGACGTCGAAGGCGGGGGATGGACGTGAGAGAGAGCGTCGCCGCCGAAGGATCGTAGGCTAGGCGAGTTCTACCTTACCCGCCGCCGGGCTGCCCGCGACGTGAGAGCCGCGCCTCTGGGCTGCCGCCGGTACTAAAAAGACGAATACTTTGTGGGCAGCCGGAGCTACGCGAAAGGCGCTCGCCCCAGTTACGGACGCAAAGCCGTCCGCGCTACCCTCGTCGTTCGGCTAGGACCATATCGGGGCGGCCGCTGCGGAGAGGAGGGAAGCGCGGGTGTCCCGCCCGTCCCGCCGCCCACGGGGAGGCGGCTACCACCCCGCGTGAGATCACACTTGCCAACGGGCACAGCGGTCGTGTTCCCCCCTCAGTCTGACGAGTCGTCGTCGGCACCTTCGTTCGGGTCGGGTGGCGAAAGGTCGTCGTCCCGGATCAGTTTTCCTGTATCAGCCACCTCCAGTTCGCGTCGGACAACCCCGTCGACGGCAATTTCTATTCGGTAGATGGTGGCGTTCCCGAATGAAAAAGGTTCGACTTTGGAGATCACGCCATTGCCGCGATTGGCATCAACGGTGCGCTGGACCGCCGGGGGTAGGCCGTGGTCGTCCGGCTCCGCGGCCCGGGCCGTTTGCCCGACGGTCGACAGCACCGTCGCGGCGAGAAAAGCTCGGAGCAACGCCCTGCCGTGCTTACCCACGTCCCATCTCCCACCGTTCGCCGCTGATCCGCGGGCGCCCCCGCCCGCCCCGCCGCGGCGCTGCCGCTCGCGCTCACCGGTGCCGCCGCGCCCGACCCGGTCGAAGCCGGAATAGATGTTGAAGCGGCCGTCGCGCAGAAAGCCGACCAACGTCTGGCCGTAACGCCGCGCCAAGTCGACGGCGAGGCTCGATGGTGCGCCGACGGCGGCCATGAACGGCACATGGGCGGCCAGCGCTTTCTGGACGAGTTCGAACCCCGCCCGGCCGCTGACGAACAGGGTTGCGGTGCGCAGGTCCCGGCCCTTGCGCACGGCGTCCCCGACGGCTTTGTCGACGGCGTTGTGGCGCCCGATGTCTTCGAACGCACCGGTCACCCGCCCGGTCTCATCCAGCAGGGCGGCGGCGTGCAAGCCGCCCGTCACGCGGAATACCTCCTGCGCCCGCCGAACCGTCTCGGGAATGCCGGACAGCGCTTCTGGGCGCCACCGGGGCGTCTCCGGTGCGAGCGACACGACACGGTTGACCCCGATGGCTTCCAAAGAAATTTTGCCGCAGACTCCGCAACTGGAGCTGGTGAAAAAGTGCCGTTCTAAACGACGCAACTCCACCGGCGTGCGCAGGCGTACGGTGATCGAGTCAGCGCCATTTGGGGCAACTTCCCGCACCGCGTCCTGTCCAGTCAGGATGCCTTCGGTGTAGAGGAATCCCACGGCCAATTCGGCGTCGTGCCCCGGCGTCCGCATGGTGACGGAAACGGCGCGCGTCACCTCCATGCCCCCGCGAGGAAACGCCACCCGGATCTCAAGCGGTTCCTCCACCGCCAGTTGGTCGCGGTCCCACGTGGGCGGTTCGCCGCGCCGGTGGCGTTGCACCCCAAAGCACTGGATTGCGGAAGGTTTGGGCATTCGAGGAAGGGAGCACCACGGGTGGGTGTGGCAGCCAAGCCGAGAGCGTAGGTGAGGGGAATGGTGCGCGCAAGCGCTGGCGAGGCGTTGTCGACGGGGTAAATCCAGCTAAACTGGTGGGGTGTTGACCCAGCTCGGCGAGGTTCTCCAGTTGTTTGTGTCGGTTGGGCACAACTACTTCGGCCACCACGGCAAACCGCCGGGCGAACACCCGGTCCACGCCGTCGACCGGGTTTGTTGCGTGGCTGGGCGTGGGGTGGTCGGAGACCGGTTCTTCGATTATAAGCCGGATTACAAAGGCCAGATCACCCTTTTCGAGATGGAGGTCCTCGATGCCCTTCGGAACCATCTCGGGCTGCCGCAAGCACGGCCGGCGGACCTACGACGCAACGTCTTGACGCGGGGCGTCCAGCTCAACGCGCTCATCGGCCAGGAGTTCGTGTTGGATGAGGTGCGTTTGCTGGGACGCGAAGAATGCCGGCCTTGCTACTGGATGGATCGTGCGTTTGCGCCCGGGGCCGAGGCGTTTCTAAAAGGGCGCGGCGGCCTGCGTGCGGCCATCATTTCGGACGGCGCGGTGGCCGTCGGCGGCAAAGTTTTTTCTTTGGAAAGCTGAGCACCTGCCTCCGCGAGCGCGCGACGCTCGAAACGTCCGTGTGCGCACCTTCCTCTTTGGTTGCATCGCCGTTGCCTCCTTCGGACACACCGCCCGCGCCGCGGGCGTGCCTCCGTCCGGCACCTTGGCCCCGGTCTGGACCGCTCACGGCTCCGGCTTGCTGGGTCGGCATCCGGCGGTGAAGGCTTCGCTCACCGGGCGTTGGGGCTGGTTGCTGAACCGGCTCCAACCCGTCTTGGTCGACGGACGGTTTCGGCATGACTCCACCGAAGTCTATTCCCTCCGGACACCGCGGGAAAGTCTGACCTACCACGGGCCGGGCGGAACCAAGCAGGTGGACCGCACGCCGGACGGCGTGGCGGTGAGCTACAACGGGCGGGCGACGACCTCCGCAGACGCCAAAGCCGCCGCCGCGCTGGTGGCTGACGCCTACCGGATGTTCCTGTTGGGTCCTCAGTTCTTTGTCGAACGCCGCGCCACGCTGGCGCCGCTGCCTGGCACACGCGACCTCCAAGGGCACACCTGCCGTCTCCTGCACACCACCCTGACTCCGGGCTTGGGGTTTGCCCCAAGAGACGAAGTCACCCTCTGGGTGGACGCAGACACCAACCTGATCCGCCGTTACGCGTTCACCATCAATGGGCTGAGCACCACGGTGGGAGCCGACGTCGATGTGACCGTTGATGGGTACGTGAACCGCGACGGGGTAGAGTTCGCCACCCGCTACTTGGAATGGGTGCGCAACCCGGTCCGCTTGCACGCGCACCGGTGGCGCGTGGTCGACCTCGGCTGGGACGTGGCGGCGGCCCGCTGAGTCAACCTTGACGCGGCTGGTTGCATCCGGCACCGAACGGAGGGACTTTGGCGGTCCGGTGGAAGCGACGCTTCAGAAGACGTTAACGGTAAACGAGGTCTACCTTTCGGTGCAGGGCGAGAGCACCTGGGCTGGCTTGCCCTGCGCTTTCGTGCGCCTGACCTTCTGCGACCTGCGTTGCACCTACTGCGACACGGCGTACGCCTTCTACAAAGGCGAAAAATTGGCGTTGGCGACGATCCTTGACCGGGTCGACGCGTTCGGCGTCCGGTTGGTGGAAATCACCGGGGGCGAACCGCTGCTGCAGAAAAACGTGTTGCCGCTGATGGCCGCGTTCTGCGACCGGGGCTACCAAGTTCTGCTCGAAACCAGTGGGGCGCATGACATTGCCCTGGTGGATGAACGCGTCCACCGCATCATCGACCTGAAAACTCCGGGCAGCGGCGAATCTCACCGGAATCGCTGGGAAAACCTGCCCTGCCTCACGCACCGCGACGAGGTGAAGATCGTGATCGGCTCCCGCGAAGACTACCTTTGGGCCAAGCGTGCCGTCGAGGAACACCGCTTGGCGGAACGTTGCCGTTGCGTGCTGTTTTCACCGGTCTTCGGTAGGATTGAACCGCGTCAAATCGTCGAATGGCTTCTGGCAGACCGCCTCCCGGTCCGTTTCCAACTGCAGCTGCACAAATTCATCTGGGCGCCGGACACGGCGGGGGTATGAGGGCGCAGTTGACCAAGGTCTTTTACTTCGAAGCGGCTCAAACGTTGCCGAAAGTGCCGGCAGGCCACAAGTGCGGGCAGTTGCACGGCCACAGCTTCAAGGTGGAAATCAGCGTGGAAGGGGAGGTCAACCCAGAGACCGGCTGGGTCTACGACCACGCCGTGATCTCGCGAGCCATGCGCCCTTTGCTCGAAAGGCTTGACCACGCCTTTCTCAACGACATCCCCGGGTTAGAAAACCCGACGATTGAACTGATGGCCGTTTGGTTCTGGGAAAGGTTGGCCAAAGATTGTCCCGGCCTTTCGGAGATCGTGATCCACGAAACGCCGACTGCCCGCTGCGCTTATCGGGGCGGGTGAGGGGCACAGAATCGCAAAGCGCAAAGCGCAGATAGAAGAACGCAAATCGCGAAAGACCGCCCGCTCCTCTTCTCCGGTTCGCGATCTGCGATTTGCGCTTTGCGATCGCGGCGTCTCTGACGCCTTTTGGCTTGCGCGACCGCGAGCTCTCCCGTAAAAGCGCCCGCATGTGCAGGTTCCCGCTCGTCGTCGGCGCCGTTGCGGCGCTCGGCGTCGGAACCGTTCGCGCCGACCATTTCACCTTCGACCTGAACACCAACGGGCGGGTTCATTTCCCGAACTGGATCCCCGAGCGCCCCGTGGCTTCCGCCAAGGAACATGCCGAACTCGCATTTCCCGTGCAGCCCGGGTCGAACGACGAAGACCTAGCGCTCACCGTCGTTTTCCAGGAAGAACTTGGCTCGTACCTCAGCGTCTGGTGGCAGGACCGCGACGGCAAACGGCAACTGCTCTGCGCGAACCTCTTCGAAGGCATCAACCTTCCAAACCAACGGACGCTTCTCATCAACCGTCCGGTGATGGGCGGTCCGGGCAAGGTGGTGCTGCAGTCCAGCCAACGGGTCCTCAACGTCCTGCGGGTCCGGCTTGATTGGGCTCGGCCCGGGGTGGTGCGCTTGGTGGACGGCATCGCCAATGGGGCTCTGGTCGCCACGGGTGGCAAGTTTTACTCGCCGGAGGAGGTGGACGGGACGCCGCTGACGCCGGTCGCCGACGCGTGGGAGGGCGCGACCTTGCTGACCTCCGTGACCGACCGTGCCGAGCGAATCGAGGACGGGGTGGCCTTTCCGGTGACCGTGCCCGCCCGGGTTCGCCGTGCCCGGGTCGAGGTATTGGTCAACGGCTTGCCGTTGGACGGCACGCTCCTCCTCTGGGTGAACGGCCGCTTGGCCGGCAACATCATGCCGGAGGTGCCGGACCTAAACGACCCGGGTTACGCCGCGAACGGCACCTTCGTTGGCTGGCGCAAGGCTACCCTCTTCCTTGGGCCGTCCACGCTGAATAAAGGCGACAACACCTTTCAGTTCGGCGGCTCGGTCGCAGGGGCGCTCGCCGTCCGCGACTTCCTCCTCCAGGTGGTCTACGACCCGGATTGACTTGTAGGGGGGTTCACTTACCTTCCCGGCGGTCTGTATGAAACCTTTTTCCCTCCGCCGGCCGGCGCTCGGTCGGCCTCTCCTTCGTCGTGTCGACCGCGGCTACACGCTGATGGAGATCATGCTGGTCGTCGCGATCATCGCCGTGATCGCGGGCGGGGTCATCATCAAGATGTCCGGCGCATTGGACGTCGCCAAAATCCAACGGACGGAACAGGACATCGCCAACATCTACAGTGCCTTAAAGCTGTACGAGGCGCGCAATAACCAGATGCCGGAGCAGGGGCAAGGGTTGGAAGCGTTGGTGAATCCGCCATCGACCGGTTCTCCGCCGCCCAATTGGGTGCGCCTCATGGACAGCTTGCCGACGGACCCATGGGGCACGCCGTACCAATTTCGCAACCCGGGCAAACGCGATCCTTCGGGCGTCGACGTCTTTTCGTTCGGCCCGGACCGTAAAGAAAGCGGCGACGACATCTTTCGCCGAGTCCAGTAAAGGGGCGGCAGGTGCACGTTGAGGTCTGCCCCAAGGCTCGCATGACGCGACGGTCCCGCGAGACTGGATTCACGTTGTTGGAGGTTTGCGTCGTCCTCTTCATCGTGGCCGTCATCTTCGTTGTGGCCGCCGTGCCGGCGACGCACCTGATCCAAGAAGAAAGACTTTTCGCGCCGGTGCGCGCCCTGCAGGACGGGGCCAAAGGCGCGCGCTTACAAGCGATGACCGAACACCAGACCTTCGTCCTCCGATTCACCGGCGACGGCTGGCAAGTGCTCCCGGGCAATGCTTCCGCCGAGGCTCGGCCACGGGCGGCTTACCACCTCCCGAACGGCAGCCAACTGCTGGCCAGGGGAACCGATGACGCGGATTTTCGGGGCACGGACGGGCTGCTGTGGTATTTTGCTCCAAACGGCCTTTGCGATCCCCTCGCGTTTGCCCTGCAGCAGGGCAGGAGTTGGGTCCGGTTTCGCGTCGATCCTTTGACGGCCCGCGTGGAAGATCAGCAAAGTTTCGTCGAGTAAAGCCTTGAGGGCCGTCAACCGCCTGTGGCCACGCATGCGCTTACCTGAGCTTCCAGAAAAACCCGTCAACGCCCCGGCGGTGCTTCCGCGGCGGCGGGCGCGCGGCGGCTCGACGCGCTGCTGTTCACCCACGACCACGCC
>CAXUNV010000065.1:9012-13779 GCA_964252355.1 uncultured Chthoniobacterales bacterium
TTTGCGTGGTGGCCGTCTCTCTGACCACGGCGCTTCGGCAGGCGATCGACAGCGTCATCATCTTGCGCGACGACGCGCAGACCCGCCACGATTTTCAAAACCTGCTCAGCGAGTTGCCGACCCTGAAGCTGCAACCCGGCAAGGAAGATCTGAACGTGGGCGACGGTCGCATCCGTTATGAGCGCGACGTGCGCCGGCTAGAGTTGAAAACCATCCGCGGAGAACTGGTGCCCGACTTGTACCAAGTTACCTTTCGGGCATTCTGGCGGGCGGGCGGGCAGGACCGCTCCCAACAGGTTAGCTCCGTGATCTACCAACCCCCGCTGCCAGGTTGACCTCCGCTATGTCGCCGCGCCCTCTGCCCCCGAGCGCGCCCGTCCGGCGGCGGCGCACCGCCGCTTACCTGCTGATTGAAGTGCTGCTCGCGATGGCCATCCTCACGATGGTCACCGCGCTCGTCTTTCGCATCATCGAGACCACGGTCCGCACCACCCGCGACGTCACCTATCTGCAGTCGCTGCAAGAACGCGTCGACGGCATCGCCGAACTCCTGCGGCAAAACTTCTCGAGCCTGCCGCCGGTCGTGCAATTTCAGACCAAGACTTTTGCGGGCGGCACGGAGTTGGTGTTTCGCCGTGCCTCGTTCCACTTCACGTCGGCTCCGGACGTGCCGTTGTACGGCACGGTGGCGCTGGCCTGCCAACCCCAAGGCGACGGTCGGGTGACCCTCGCCTTCTACCAAGAAGCGGAGAACGCGCGCCGGCACCTCATCGATGAGAATGCGGAAGACAAGGTGCGCTGGAGTCCTCTGTTGCGCGACTTGGAAGCGGTCACTTGGCGCTTTTACGACCCACGAAACCGGACTTGGCGCCCCGATTGGCCGGACGGCGCCGTGCGCCCAAGTTTAGTGGAGTTCTCCTTCCGCATCGCTGGTCAGAAAGCGATCCATCGCCTGGTCTTCGATTGGCCACAAACCGTCCTATGAACCGAGCGGAAGCGAGCGGCACCGAGCGCGACCGAGCGGGAGCGGGGGAGGTTTCTTTACGCTGCTTTTTGCGTTTGCTTTCACCCGGTCCCGTTTGGCCGCGGGCAGGAACGAGTCGGAGCGAGCGGAAGCGGCTAACGCGCCCCGAAGAGGCAGGGGAGGCTGACGGAGGGTCCATCCTAGGGCTTTGCCGCGAAGAGGTACGGGCGCATAGCACTGGCTTTGCCCGAGGTCCCCGCCTGGAGGGGGGCCGGAAACCCCAGCCCTTCCGGCGTTTGTCCTGGATTTTAGACCCAAAGGATCGGGAGAACCCTCGGCCAGGGCTTGCCTTGGGTGGGCATGAGGGAGAAGCCAAAGCCCTGAAGGGACGGCAGAGGACGTCTGGTTCGCTTTTTACGCCCCTTCAGGGCTGGTCCTTTCTCAACGTCCGTTCCCAGGGCAAGCCCTGGGCTAAGGCTCCCAAGCCCCTTCGGGATGCTTTGGCCGCTCCCGCTCGGTCGCGCTCGGTGCCGCTCGCTCCCGCTCGGTTGCAGGCGCTCGCTCCCGCTCGCTCCCGGAGGGGCTCTGCCCTCCTTTTGGTGCTCTTCACCATCCTTCTCCTGTCGAGCCTGATCATCGCCACCGTCCAATTCGTCCGGCACGACATCGATGAGTACGCCGTCCTCAGCCGCCGTTTTGCGGCGCGCACCCTGGCGCAGACCGGCGTGGCTTACGCCCTGCCCACGGCCGTGCGCAACGAGGACCGACCCTTGCTCGAGCAGACGCTCGACACCGGCAAATTCAACGTGGTCATCGCGAGTGAGTCCGCCCGCTTAAACATCAATTTCCTCCTGCAGAACAAACGCGATTACCTCCTTCAATCGCTGTTCCGGGAGTGGGGTCTGGGTTCCCGCGTCATCGATCCGGCCATCGCGGGTCTGCACCGCTACACCGACAAAGCGCAAAGCGGGGAAAACCTTGCCGGGTCGGACTTGGCGACCGCCGCCGCGGCTACTACCCCAGCCGCAACTCCAACCCCGACGAACGTGGCCAACGCCGCGGCCGAGGGGACCAACCCGAATGCCCAAGCCCCCGCCGCACCACTGGTCCACCCCTTCCGCGCGGTGGAAGAGATGAGCTTGGTGCCCGAGTTCGCCGCGGTGATGCGCCAGTACCCCGATTGGGCGCAAACCTTCACGGTCTACGGGGACGGCAAGATCGACGTCAACACCACCGACGCCGAAATCCTGCGGCTGGTCACCGGCGTTTCGCCGGCCCAAGCGGATCGTTTCATCCGCTACCGTTGGGGTCGCGATGGCAAGCCTTTCACCAGCGACGACCAGATTTACCGCAGCCTCGAAGACGTGCGGGTAAACCTCGGGCTTTCGCCCCAGCAATTCAACGCCATCAGCGATCTGCTCGCCGTCAGCAGCGCGGTTGACCGGATCGAAAGCACCGGCATAGTCGCCGGTTTCACCGTCCGCATCACCGCCCTCGTGAACCGAAACATTTCGCCCGCACAGATCATTTCATGGCAAGAAAGGTAGACGCGAGCCAGATGTTCCTGGTGCGCGCCGGCGGTGACGGCGACTGGGAACTCTGGACGTTGCCGGAGGGCGGGAAAGGGGTGCCGCACCTGCTCCAAAGGCTCGCCGCACCCGGCGAAAGTCCTGGCCGGGCGGTGGTGGCGTTGCCTGCGCCACAGGTGCTCGCCGTCCCGAGTTGGGTCGCCACCGGCGACCGTGAGGTTGCCCCCGAGCTGATGCGGCTGCGGCTGGAGGAGCGCGGTCTGCTGCCCCGCGCCGGAGGCGGCGGGGTGGCCGCGGACCTGCAGGTGTTGGCAACCCGTGAAAATCGAAGCCTGACGCTCGCCACGGTGCTGCAGCCCGACTTCCCCGAAAGCTTGGCCTTCGAACGGGCGGTTCGCTTCGAGCCGTCGGCTTTCACTTTGCCGCTCTTGGCCGACCGACTCACGTTGTGGCGGGAGGCCGGCCGGCTCACCCTGGCCGTCACCCGCGGCCGCGATCTCGTCTACACCCAAGCGCTCAACGACGCGGATTTAGGGGCGGAAACGGTGGGCGAAATCCATTGCGCCTTGCTTCAGCTGGAGGGTCAAGGCTTGCTGAACCCGCTGCAGGGTGCCGTGCTGTGGGGTGAGTTTGCAGCGGAACGCGCCGAAGCGCTCGGCAAACGGCTCGGACTGCGGGTCACCACGGACGGCATGCCGCCGCCGACGTTGCCTCCGCGAGCGTCCCGGCTGCTGCCTCCGGCCGTGGAGGCTTTGCACACCCGGAAACGCCGGCGCGACCGGGTGCGGCGGCTGGTCGTGACCGGCATTCTGCTTTACTTGGGCGCGATCGCCGCGTTCGCCGCCTACTTGGCTTGGGAGCAGCACGCAAGCGACGTTGCCGCCGCGGAACTCGGTCGGCAGTCCCCGACCGTGCGCGCCATCCAAGACACCGCCGACCGTTGGCGCAATGTCCAGGCGGCGGTCGATCCACGGGTTTACCCGGTCGAGTTGTTCAGCCAGATCGCTTCCTTGCTGCCGCCGGAGGGGATGCGCCTCACCGCTTTCGAAGTTCAGAAAGGCAAGGTCATCGTGCGAGGGGAGGCGAGCACCGCCCCGGCCGCGTTCCAGTTCGTCGAGAACGTTCGAGGCAGGCCGGAACTGGCCCTCTTCAATTGGCAGATGCCCAGCCCCAGCCTGCGGCCCGATGGCCGCGCCGATTTCGCCATCGAAGGAGAACTCAAAGGTGCGAAGGCTAACTAAAAGCGAACGGCGGCTCAGCTGGGCCCTCGGCATCGCGGTTTTCGCGGTGCTGAACTTCTACGGGTTAAGTTACCTCTTCGACACCCACACGGCCTTGGCGGGCAAGCTCCGCGACTTGCGGGGTCAGCGCGAGGCCAACGCCCTCTGGTTGCGCGAACGCGACCTGTGGCTGGCGCGCAAGACGTGGCTGGACGCCAAACAACCGCGGGTCCCGGCGAGCGGAGCGCCGCAATCCGACCTTTTGGAAACGCTTACCGCCAGCGCCAAAAGCAACGGGCTCACCATCGACGAGCAGGGTTTCGGCGAACCCAAAAACACGCCGGATTACCGCGGCGTTGCCGTGAAGTTGAAGCTCACCGGCAAATTGGAAAACATGGTCAAGTGGCTGGTTGCGGTGCAGCAGCCCGAGCAGTTTCAAGCCATCACGAGTTTCACTTTGAAAAGCGCCAGCGAGCCCCCTACCGTCACCCTCGAGCTGGAGGTGGCTCGCTGGTATGCTCCGCACGTTTAAACCTTCCACCCACCCATGGCGCGCGAGGCATCCCCGGCCCGGATTTTACCTCCGCCGTTTTGCCCACCTCTCCATCGCTGCCGTCCTTTGGGTCGTCCCGAGGTGGTCCGGCGCGGAGGACGCGGTGCCGGCCGGGTTCACCGCGGACCGCTACGCCCACGTTTGGGAACGGAACCCGTTTACGCTGGTCACCCCGGCGACGCCTCAGGCGCAGCCGTCCGCCTTTGACAAACTTTCCCTGGTGAGCTGGTTTCAGGACGGCCGATCGGACGTTGTTTTCGTCCAGAACTCGGATACCAACGAGGTCCAGAAGGTCACCTCGGCGGCGAACGGCCAAGGCCTGCGCTTGCTGGAAGTACGACGCAATCCGAACCCGCAAGCGGTCGAAGCCTTGCTCGCCAACGGTGATGAGCAAGGCGCCATCCGCTTCAAGCTCGACGCCCAAAATCCCGCGGCCAACGTGGCCGCCCCCGGAGCCGCGGCGCCCCCACAGAACGGCGGCCCCCCGATGGCGTCTGAAGG
>CAXUNV010000066.1:0-13639 GCA_964252355.1 uncultured Chthoniobacterales bacterium
AGGGCTTTGGGGGTCGGGTACACGGTGTTGCTTTTTGCGGGGGCGGGCGGGGTGGGGCAGAGCAGGTAGCAGATTTGCGACTACACCGACGCCAACTGTCAGGGCACGGCCGCCCTGCTGGAGGCCTTGGCCCAAAGCCCGGTGGAAAAGTTGGTGGTGGCGTCCAGCATGAGCGTCTATGGCGAAGGCCGCTACCGAAACCGGCAGGGCGGGATGGTGGAACCCCCGGAACGTCCCCGGCGGCAGCTGGAGAGTCGTCGCTGGGAGATGTTGGCTCCGGACGGGTCTGAGCTGACGCCGGTGCCGACGCCCGAAACCAAGCACCCGTCCGCACCCTCGGTGTATGCGCTCAGCAAGTACTACCAAGAACGCATCTGCCTGACCGTCGGACCTGCCTACGGCATTCCCACCGTCGCCTTGCGTTTCTTCAACGTCTTCGGGCCGCACCAAGCCCTCTCCAACCCGTACACCGGCGTGCTCGCCATCTTCGCCTCGCGCATCCTGAATGGCCAACGCCCGATGATCAACGAGGACGGTCGCCAACAACGCGACTTCGTGTACGTCAAAGATGTGGCGAAGGCATGCCGGCTGGCGCTGGAATCGGCGCAGGCGGAGAATGACGTGTTCAACATCGGCAGCGGCAAACCGTACGCCATCTCGGCGTTGGCCGCGGACCTTGCCCGGTTGTTGGGTCAGCCCGACTTGGAACCGGAGATCACTGGCAAATACCGGGTGGGCGACATCCGGAACTGCTACGCCGACATTTCCAAGGCGCAGACGACGCTGGGCTACCAGCCGCGCTACAACCTGCGGTCGGGGCTGGAGGAAATGTTGCCTTGGCTCGAGAAACAAACGGCGCAGGACAACGTCGCGGAGGCGTTCCACGAACTCTCCCGTCGCGGGTTGACGGTTTGACCGCCGAGCCACCACCCGCCGGTCCCTCGGCCGCGGCAGGTCGCCGGGGCGAACGGCGCTTTTTTGGCCGTCCGGCTAGGGTCTTGATGACCACCGACGCGGTGGGCGGTGTTTGGACGCACGCGCTCGACCTCTGCCGCGGCTTGGGGGCAACGGGTTGGAAGGTCACCCTGGTCGGTTTCGGTCCGGCAGCGAGTCCGGCGCAACGGGCCGAGGTCGAGGGCATCGGGGCCGTCCGGTACGTGGAGACTGGCCTTGCCCTAGAATGGATGCCGCAGCCGTGGCGCGACGTCGACCGGGCAGGCGGGCTCCTCCTGCGCTTGGCGGCCGAGGAGCGGCCTGACGTCATCCACCTAAATGGTTACGCGCACGCGGCGTTAGGCTGGACCGCGCCGGTGTTGGTCGGGGCGCACTCCTGTGTGGCGACGTGGTGGCGGGCCGTGCACGGTGCGCCGCCACCGGCCGAATGGGGTGAGTACACCCGCCGGGTGCGGGCGGGGTTAGCCGCGGCAACCACCGTCGTCGCGCCGTCGACGGCATTTCTTGCCGCCTTACGCGCGGCGTACGGTTGGAATGGCTCAGGGCAGGCCATTCCGAACGGCACGGATGCGCCCGCGCGGTCCTGGTCGGCCGACGTACGCGAACCCGTGGTGCTTGCCGCGGGACGCTTGTGGGACGACGCGAAAGGCCTCACGACGTTGGCGGCAATCGCCCCCGGCCTGCGCTGGCGCGTGGAGGTGGCGGGCGATCGTGGCCTCACCGAGGTCGCGCCGGCTGCCCTTCACTTCCTAGGAAAACTCCCCCGGCCGGGGCTGCGCGCGCGCATGGGGGAAGTCGCCATCTTCGCCGCACCCGCGCGTTACGAGCCGTTCGGGTTAGCCATCTTGGAAGCCGCGCAGGCGGGCTGCGCCCTGGCGTTGAGCGACCTCCCTTCCCTCCGGGAGCATTGGGACGGCGCGGCCCGTTTCGTGCCCGCCACGGACCCGGCCGCTTGGCGCGCCACCTTGGAAGAGCTGGCGGCGGATGAGGCCCAACGGGAATGGCTTTCGCAACGGGCTGCAGAACGTGCGCGGGCGTTTCCCACGTCGCGCATGGTGGCGGGTTATCTGGACGCGTACGCGGCGCTCTTGGGAGCCCCGCCCCGGACGGCGGCAACCGAAGGGGCGGCCGCATGAACATCGCGATCTTCGGCTCCAGTTTGGTCTCCGCGTACTGGAACGGGGCGGCGACCTACTACCGTGGAATGGTCAAGGCGTTGGCCGCGCGCGGTCACCGGGTGACTTTTTACGAGCCGGACGCCTACGACCGGCAGGCCCACCGTGACATCGACCCGCCGCCTTGGGCCACGGTGGTGGTGTACCCACCTTCGGAAGCGGAAGCCGGCCGGCTGCTTCGCACGGCTCGAGCTGCCGACCTGTTGATTAAGACGAGCGGCATCGGCGTGCTGGACGAGTTCTTCGAAGAGCGTTTGCCAGATTATCGGACACCCCGAAACCGCGTGATCTACTGGGACGTCGATGCACCCGCCACGCTCGGACGGCTCGAGGGCAACCGACCCGGTGCGCTGCGGCGGACCTTGCCTGCCTTTGACATGGTGCTTACCTACGGCGGTGGCGACCCCGTGGTGGGCCACTACCTCAGGCTGGGCGCCCGCGGTTGTCACCCCATCTACAACGGTTTAGACCCAGAGACGCATCACCCCACGGCAACAGACGGCCGCTACGCCTGCGACCTCGGCTTCCTGGCCAACCGGTTGCCAGATCGGGAAGCTCGGGTGGACGCGTTTTTCTTTGCGGCCGCCCAGCGCTCGCCGGACCAGCATTTTTTGGTGGCGGGCAACGGTTGGGCGGACAAACCGCGTCCCAAAAACGTCAGTTACTTGGGACACCTGCCGACGGCCGAGCACAACCGGTTCAACTGCAGCGCCCGGGCGGTGCTCAACATCTGCCGCGACAGCATGGCTCGGTACGGTTTTTCGCCGGCCACCCGGGTCTTTGAAGCGGCGGGCGCGGGCGCCTGCATCATCACGGACGCTTGGGAGGGCGTTGGCGAATTCTTTGAGCCTGGCCGGGAGATCTTGGTCGCGCCAGACGGCGACGCGGTGGCTGACCTGATCAAAGTTTTGGACGAGAGGCGCGCGCGCGCGATGGGGGCGGCGGCGCGGGCGCGGGCGTTGGCGGAGCACACGTATGCCCGGCGCGCGGCGCAGTTTGAGCGAGCCGTCGTCGCGGAAGGAGGTTTGTGAAGGTCGTCATCCTGGGCCTCTCCATCACTTCCGCGTGGGGCAACGGCCACGCGGTCACGTTTCGCGCGCTGACGAAGGCACTCAAGGCGCGCGGCCACGACGTCCTTTTCCTGGAACGCGACACCCCGTGGTACCGGCCGTTCCGTGACCCGCTCGGCCCCGAACACGGCCGCGTGGAACATTACGCGGACTTTGCGGACTTGGCCGACCGCTTTGGCGCCGAGGTGCGCGCCGCCGATTGCGTGGTGCAAGGTTCCTACGTGCCGGAGGGCGCCGAGGTTGCCCGTTGGCTCGCCCGGGCCGGCGGGGGCGGCGCGTGCTTGTTCTACGACCTGGATACGCCGGTGACCTTGGCGAAGCTTGAGGCCGACGACCGGGAATACCTGTCGCGCGAGGCGCTCCCGACCTTCTCGCATTACCTCTCGTTCGCTGGCGGCGCCGTGCTCGACAAGTTGGCCAAACGGTTCGGCGTCAAGAACCCCGTGCCGTTTTGGTGCACGGTCGATCCCGCGGTCCATTACCCGGTGTCAGCCGCTCCGCGGTGGGATCTAGGCTACCTAGGTACCTACAGTGCCGACCGGCAGGAGAAGCTTGAGCGCTTGTTGTGCGGCGCCGCGCGCGTGCGGCGGCGCGGGCGTTTTGCGGTGGCGGGACCGATGTACCCGGCGGAGGTCTTCTGGCCGGCCAATGTCGACCGCTTGGAGCACGTCTCCCCGGAAGAGCACCGCGACTTCTACGCCGGGCAACGCTTCACGCTCAACCTGACGCGCGACGCCATGACCGCCAACGGCTATGCGCCAAGTACCCGGTTGTTTGAAGCCGCGGCGTGCGGCACCGCGATCATCTCCGACCGGTGGCAAGGCATCGACGAATTCTTGGCGCCCGGCACCGAGGTGTTGGTCGCCGATTCGACTGAAGACGTGCTGGACCTATTGCACGATTTGGGCGATGCCGACCGTCGGCAGTTGGGCGAGCGTGCGCGCGTTCGGGTCCTCGCCGCGCACACCGCCGAGCAACGCGTGGCCTTGCTGGAGCGGCTGCTGGGGTGCACCCCGGCCGATCCTCCTGCCCCATCCCATCCCCAACCATCACCCTTGGCATGAGCAAACCCATCCGTACCGCGCTTGTCGGCGTCGGCAACTGTGCGTCCGCACTGGTGCAGGGCGTCCACCACTACCGTGACATCTCCAGCGACGACGTCGTGCCCGGCCTCATGCACGCCGACCTTGGCGGCTACCGGCCGCGCGACCTCGAGTGGAGTGCCGCCTTCGACGTCGATGAGCGCAAGGTCGGGCGCGACTTGGCCGAAGCCATCCTCGCGCCGCCTAACAACACGCGGCGCTTCGCCGAAGTGCCGCCGCTTGGCGTCAAGGTCCGGCGCGGCAACCTGCTCGACGGCCTCGGCAAGTACCCGAGCGAGATCATCCCGGTGAGCCCGGGCGCCGCGGACGACGTCACCCGGACGTTGCGCGACACCGGGACGGAGGTGGTCGTCTCTTACCTGCCGGTCGGCTCCGAACAGGCGGCCCGTTGGTACGCGGAACGCTGCCTGGAAGCCGGTTGCGGTTTCGTCAACTGCATGCCCGTTTTCATTGCGTCTTCCGACCCGTGGCCGGAACGCTTCCGCCAAGCTGGCCTACCGATCGTGGGCGACGACATTAAATCGCAGGTGGGTGCGACCATCCTGCACCGCGCGTTGGTCGACCTTTTCAAAAAACGCGGGGTCCGCGTCGATCGCACCTACCAATTGAACTTCGGCGGCAACACCGACTTCCTCAACATGCTGGAGCGAGACCGCCTCTCCTCGAAGAAAATCTCCAAGACCCGGGCGGTGACCAGCCAAATGGAGGGGCCGATCGCCGCGCGGGACGTACACGTCGGCCCAAGCGATTACGTGGAGTTTTTGGAAGACCGGAAGTTCTGCCACATCCGGGTGGAAGGCACGGCCTTTGGCGGCGCGCCGATCCTGTGCGAACTGAAGCTCGAGGTGTGGGATTCGCCGAACTCCGCCGGCGTGGTGATCGATGCGGTCCGGTGCGCCAAACTCGCCCTGGATCGCGGTTGGGGCGGCCCCTTGCTCGCGCCGTCCAGCTACTTCATGAAGAGTCCCCCGGTCCAATACTCGGACGAGGAAGCGCGGCAGTTGGTGGAGGCGTTCATCGCGGGCGACCGCGAGCCCTCGGCGGCAAGCGGACCACAAGAACTGCTGCGAGCCTGAACCATGCTTGCCCCTTCCCGCGACTCCGAAACGGTTCGCCGCGAGATCGAAAGCCTCGGCGACTGGTTCCAAAACTTTCACTTGGGCGAGATTCAGACCGCCCCGCACCACCCGTTGGGCGACTATCCCACCGTCAAGTGGCAGACGTTCCAACACCTCCTGCCCGACGACCTTTCCGGTGCGTCGGTGCTGGAGATCGGCTGCAACGCGGGGTTTTACAGCTTCGAAGCGAAGAAACGCGGCGCGCGCCGCGTGGTGGGCGTCGACACCGACGAACGCTACCTGCGGCAGGCCGCGTTCGTCGCGCGCCAACTCGGGCTCGACGTGGAGTTTCGGCGCCTGTCGGTCTACGACGTGGGCACTTTGGGCGAGCGCTTCGACTTCGTCCTCTTCCTCGGCGTGCTCTATCACCTGCGTTACCCGCTGCTGGCGCTGGACCTCATCCGCAAGTACGTGGCGCACGGGACTCTGCTCGTCCAATCGATGTTGCGCGGCGCGTCCGAAACCCTGCCCGTGGCCGAGGACTACACCTTCTGGGAAACCGCGCCCTTCGACGACCCGGGCTACCCGAAGCTGCATTTCGTGGAACACGCCTACGCGGGCGATTGGACCAACTGGTGGATCCCCAACCGCGCGTGCCTCGAAGCGATGTTGCGTAGCGCAGGCTACGACGTCACCGGATGCGCCGACCCCGAGGTCTTTCTCTGCACCGCCCGCCCACCGGAATACTTCAACGATGATCGAAGCAGTCACCTTCTGGAACGAGCCTAACAACAAATCGCACTGGGACTTCGAAGTCGATCCGGATTGGGTCAAGTTTTCGGAGATGGTGAAGCTGGCGTCGGCGGCCGTGCGCGCGGCCAACCCGACGTTGCTCCAAGTTCTGGGCGGGACGTCGCCGATCGATCCGCAGTTCGCGTTGCAATTGAAGGCGCGCGGCGTGTTGGACGGCCTGGACGCCTTCGGCGTGCATGGCTTTCCCTTGGATTGGAACCATTGGCAAATCAACCAATGGCCCGAGCGCATCGGCACGGTGGCGGACGTGCTCGACATTCCGATCTGGGTGACGGAAGTCGGCGTCTCCACGTTCGGCGCCGACGAGGTGCAAGTCTTCGGTCTGGAACGCACGGCGGAAAAACTGCGCGGGGTGGTTCCCAAGGCCTTTTGGTACAGCCTCTTTGACCTGCCTAAGGCTTGGCCGGCCACCACCCGCCACCGCGAGTCCGAGGGTTCCGCTTACTACCGGCATTTCTACATGGGATTAGTCCGCGAAGACGGCACCGAAAAGCCGGCGTATGAGCTTTTCCGGCGCTTTGCCCCCCAGTTGGGAATCTGCCAATGGTTCCATTTTGAAGACCATCGCTTGGACGACGCCGTGCGTCGGCTCAAGGATCTGGGCGTGCGTGAATTACGGACCGGCCTCAGTTGGGCGGATTCGTTCCGCCCCGGTGCCTTGGCGTGGTTCGATCGGCAGATGGAGGCTCTCGCCGATTTCCGGCTCACCATCACGTTCTGCTTCACGCCCGAGCACCTTGGCGAACAGCCGCACCACACGAGTGCCCCGAAAGATCTGGGCACATTCGCCGCGTTTTGCACCGCCATGGTCCGGCGCTATGCCCCGGCTCCGGAAACCCAGCCGGAATCGGAAGCGGCCGCACCCGCCACCGCGGACGTAGGGTAAAGTAGGCAAAGAGGGCGCAAGCGCTCGCAACCGTTATGGCAGACTCGCTAAAACCAGGTGACGACGTCTCGTGGGACGCCAGTCAGGGCAAAGTTCAAGGCAGCGTCGAGCGCAAGTTGACGAAGCCAATCAAAATCAAATCCCAGAAGATCACGGCGTCAGAGGCAGACCCGAAGTACTTGGTGGTTTCTAAGAAGACGGGAGCCAAGGCCGCGCACAGCCCGGCCGCGTTGAAGAAGGGCGGTGCGGCCAAAGGCGGCGCGGGCGCGAAAAAGAAGGCCGATTCCGCACCGTCGGGTTCCGCCAAAGCGGGCGCAGGGACGAGGAGCAAAGCTTCCGCCAAGCAGGAAAGTTCACCGGCGCACCGGAGCGCGCGCGGTACCAAGAAGAAAGGAAGCGCCTAAGCGGCGGACATGAGCGAGCTCGACCTTTTTGGATCCAGCGACGACGCTCCCGCGCAGCCGCAGCCCGCCAGCTTGGACGAGACGCGCTTGGCCGCGCAAGGTTGCCGCAACTGCGACTTGTGGGAGCGGGCCACCCAAACGGTTTTCGGTGAGGGCCCGACCACGGCCAAGGTGATGTTTGTGGGCGAGCAACCGGGCGACTACGAAGACGTCAAAGGCCGGCCTTTCGTGGGTCCGGCCGGCAAGCTCCTCGACCAAGCCATCGCGCAAGCCAACCTGGACCGCTCACTCACGTACGTCACGAACGCGGTCAAACACTTCAAATGGGAACCGTTGGGTGCTCGCCGGCTGCACAAAAAACCGAATGCGCGTGAGATTGAGGCGTGCCGGCCGTGGTTGCTGACGGAGATCCGGTTGTTGAAGCCGCAGGTGGTGGTTTGCCTAGGTGCTACGGCCGCCGGCACGCTGTTCGGCCCCAAGGTCAAGATCTCCACCCACCGTGGCCGATTTTTCGCGAGCGAACACGCACCGCAAAACCTTATCACGATCCATCCTTCCGCGATTTTGCGCGTCACGGATCCCCGGATGAAAGACGCGGAATTTGCGAGGTTGGTCGAGGACCTCTCTTTGGTGACGCGGTACCTTGAGGACGCGGCGTAGGGGGGAGGGGAGTTCCGGGTTCGGCGTTCCGGGTTCCGAGAAGCCGAAGCTCGCGGGCGACCCGGTGGGGCGAAAAGCCATGGGAAGTTGTGCGTTGCTGGTTTCTCGTCCCGGGTTTCTCGTCGGCCGATAAACGCTGCCCGACGGGCGACGCCGGGGGGGTGAAAACCCGGCCGGCAAAGGCGGGTTGCCACCGGAGTGAAGTGAAGCCGGGCGGTTTGAGCCGGCCGCCTGACCCTGCTGGCCGGCGTCACTTCCGTTTGGGCGTCTCGGGGCCTGCCCTGCCTGAACAGGTCAGGGTGAGGGTGCCGGAAGGGATGCTGGGGACGGCGCGTCTACCGTCGTTCCCGCCTGGCGGCGGGTCCTTTCCTCGCCTCGCCCTACCATGACGCTGGTGGTGTGGCAGCCGCGCCCGCCGAACCCCGAACCCCGCACCGTCAGACCCGCACCCAGCGCCGGAGCGTCGCGCGGTCGCGGGCGCCCCAGCGGTGCTTATATCCTTCCCGACCGCGCAAAAAGTCGAACCGGGTGGCACCCTCGACTTGCGCCTGGCGAGCCGCCGCCTCGACCGCCAAGCTACCCAGACTGACCCCGGTCCAACTTGGGTCGTAACCTGTGATGAAATGGTAGTAGCGGTTCTGGTGTGAAAAGCCGGCCGCGGCCGCCACGCCATGCCCGTCGACGCGGACCGTAATCAGGCGGAGCAATCCCGCCGACGACAGGCCCGCGAAGGCCCGCTCAAAGAAGCGCCGTTGCCATGGCGCCCCAAAAATCCCGGGATCTCCAACCGCTGCCCATTGCGCGGTGTGCAGGCGCACAAGTTCCAGAAAATCGGCCGCAAAGGTTGCGTCGTCGGCGAGATGTTCCTCGATGCGTCCCCGACCCGCCAGCCGTGCCCGGGTTTGCTGCAGGTCGCGCCGAAGGGACTTCGACGGGGGCCACGGGGCGGGAGTTCCGATCCCAAACGGTTGGACGCATGGGCAGCCACCCTTCTCCGCCAGGGTCAGCTCAGTAGCCGCCTTCCCAAGCGCGAACGAGGCCAGAAAACCGTCTGGGTCCAAATCGCGCCAGTCGGCCACGTCCCATTCGCGGCGCCCGTCCCGCAGGTACTACGGCAAAGCCGTGACGAACACCCCCTCCGCACCGCGGGCGACCAGCGCGTCCAGGTAATCGGAAACGCCGTTGCCGGCCAACACCAACCGGGTCTGGCCCGGTTCGCCCCACAGGTAAAGCGGCGCCAGACCGATCAGCTCTTGGCCGGACCATACGGCGAGGGCCCGCGGTCGCGTGATGCCCATCTCGCGGTAGAAGGCCAGCAGCCAAGCCGGGTGCTGGAAAGGCGTGGTGAAACGGGCCTGCGCCCACAAGCCTCGCCAAGCGGCTTCAAGCGCACCCAAGCCGTCGAGGTCGCTCAACCATTGCGGGCCGTGCATGGCGTCTCCGATTTCCCGGCGGTTGCGCCTGTCCGCCGGAGCACCTCGCGATACAAGGCAAAATAGCCCGCCGTCATGCGCTCTAGGTTGAAGCGCGCCTGGGCCGTCTGCCAACAAGTCACCGGGTCGAGCCGGGCGCTCTCGCGGATGGCTGCCGCCATGGCGGATGCATCGCTCACCAGAAAGCCCGTGCGCCCATGTTCCACCAAGGTGGGCACGGCCCCCGACGGGAACGCCACGACGGGCGTCCCGGCCGCCAACGCCTCCATGATGACCAAGGAACTGGTTTCGGCCGCCAAGCTAGGTTGGAGCAGGCAACGGGCTTGGCGCAAGAGCCGTTCTTTTGCTCCGCCGCGCACCGGTCCGAGAAACCGCCGCGCGCCGTCCAGGCGCGGCTTCACTTGCGAGTGGAAATACTCGACGTGTTCCGGGTAGGGAAACACCTCGCCGCCAATCAGCAAAGGCACGTCCGCCAGCCGTGCGGCCTCGAGCGCGGTATGCACGTTCTTCTCCGGCGCGATCCGGGAAAGGCAGAGCGCGTATTCATCCTTCACGCCCGCGGGACGTTCGCCAATAGGTACCCCGTTTGGTACCGGGGCCAGCATGCCGGGATGGGCAGGAAACGTGGCCCGTTGCGTCTCCGAAACGCAGTGGAGGTATGTCCCAGGGCGCGCCAACGTGCCGAAATCCGCGTCGTAAAACGTGAACGGCAGATGCAGCGTGACCAGCACCGGGGGACCTGGGGCAGGTAGGTACCGGTGGAAGTCGACCCCGTGCAAGTGCACCAGTTGCGGGCGGCGCACCCGCACCAGCTCAAGTAAGGCGTCGCGGTAAACTCGGTGGTGAACGGCCCGCGTTTCCCCGTCCAAGCGCCCGGTCGGGCACCGCACCACGGTCAGCTCGCCGAAAGTTTCCGAACCGTCCGCAGCGAGGACAAGCGACCGATGCCCTGCCTCGGTCAAGGCACGGTCCACGCGCGACAAAATCTGCTCGGCCCCCCCGACCGCGCCCGGGCCCACCGGAGCGAAGGGGTAGCCGACGTTGAGGACGGTCCAGGGTTTCACCGTCGAAGGCCGGCGCGACACCGGCGGTTACACCTTCTCCAACCTGTCCCTGCCTGCGACCCGGGCAGGCCCGCCGTCCCCAGGACCTTCTGGGACCGCACTGACCTCGTGCGCCCCGAGCAGGCGACAGGCTTCGTGAAAACCCTCGATGGTGCCGACGTCCAAGTACTGCGTGCCGGCCTGCACGCCCACCGCCTCGCCGCCCTCGGCCAGCCACTGGTTGACCAGCGTGCCCAGGTACTCATCCTTCCGTCGTCGGCGCTCCCAAAGCTCGCGCAACGCGTGGTAGACCGCGCCAGGCATCTTGATCGCACCCCAAACCCAAGGATGACGAGCTTGGGGGTCTTTCACCTGGATGCCGGAAACGGCGCCGTGCCCATCGGTGTTGACGACGTCGAAATTCCAAGGGCGCTGCACGGGGAACAAGAGAAAAGAGAGGCGGTCGTCCGGCAGGGCGCGATAGCCGTCGGTCGGAAACCAAACGGTGTCGGGTAGCCCGATGAGTACGGTTTCTTTCGGCGGAATGAGCGGTGCCGGGCAGAAAAGCGCGTCGCACAAACCTGCCGCCATGGCTTGCACGTGGTAAACGTACCGGACGTTTTGCGTCCCTGCGCCGTGGTAGCGCAGGATGTCGGTCTTGTACGGCGAGATCACGAACGAGATGGTTTCGACGCCGCCGGCGACCATTCGCTCCACGATGAAGTCGCTGACGGCCCGCGGTGCGTTGGCGGACAGCGCCGGCACGGCGCCGACGGGCAGGAGTTCCTTCGAAAAGGCCAATGGTTGGATGCGCCGGCCTTCGCCAGCGGCTGGAATGATGCCCCACATAAAGACGATGATCGTGACCTAGGGTAAAAGTGCCGTCTCCAATTCTGCTGCGCGCAGCGCCGAGGTGTGCCCTTCCAGCACGCGCGCCCGCGCGGCCTTGCCCACCATAGCCAAATCGCCCGGCGGCAAGTTCAACGCCGCCACCACCTCGGCGGCGCCGTCTGCGATGAGGATTTCTTTGCCCGGTTCAAACAGGTCGGCCAAACCTGGCCACGGATCGGAAATGATCGGGGTGCCGCAAGCCGCTGCTTCGAAGAGTCGGCCAGACGGGCAGTACCCATTCTCCGCCATGGCGCGTCGCGTCACGTTCAGGGTCAGACCCGACGAACTGAAGAAGGCGGGATGTTCAGACGGCGGCAGGTGCGGGAGGTAGAAAATGTTGGGCTGCCAAGGAAACGCGGACGGGTACGACGAACCGGCGAGCAGGAAGCGTCGGTCCGGCAAATCTCGCGCCGGCTGCACAAACAGGTTTTCCACGGCCGGTTGGCGGTCGGCCGCAAAGGTGCCGAGGTAGGAAAGGTCGGCTTGGAAACGCGCTTCGGGCGTCTCCGGCCGGTGCGCCTCCGGGTCCGCATGGCCATAGAGCACCCGCACGTCGCGCGCCCCCAGTTCTCGCCGCAGCCGCTCCAGGACGGGGCCACCGGTGAAGGAGAGCACGACGTCGTAACCTCCCAACCCGTCCGGCGGCAGGTACGGCACGCTCTCCCCCTGGGAGCGACGGTCCAGCGTGACCGGGGTGTCCATGTCGTAGAACACCTTGCGCACACCCGCAGCCCGTTGCGCCATCTCTAAAGCCGCGTTGGCGTCTGGACAAAATGAGGTGACGATCACCGCGTCCGCGTCCGCCAACTTCGCTTCCACCGTCGGGAGCACCGCCTCCCATGAGGGGTAGAGCAGCAACTCGCCGTAGGGCCACTGGGCCAAATCGCGATGGTACGCGTAATAAGGCGTGTCGCGCTCGAAAAAGGTGACGCGATGACCACGCGCGGCCAAGCCTTTGACCAATCCACGCCAGAGGGTCGCATGCCCATTGCCCCAAGACGAAGACATGGTGAGGCCGAAGATCAGAACTCGCATGAGGGAGGGCGGCGGGCGGATGGGGTTCGCGAGGTTTGTAGGTTGAAGGGGTCGGGAACTAACCTGAGAAGAAGGTCAGGCTGCACGTCCGCGGTTCACCCACCATTGCGGTTGGCAGCACCCCGGCCTCCCCGTGAAACCACCATGGACGCCGAGGCTTTGCAGGAGGAGGTGCGACGCCGCTGGTGGGATGCGGCCGTCGCGGGCGATTTGGAGGCCGCTTGGGCGCAGAGCGATCGCCTGCTGCAGGCCGGCATCGATTTTTCCCCTTTGCCGCGCTGGTACCGGCCGGTGTGGGATGGCCGTCCCGTGGAGGGCGCGGAGGTGCTCCTGCGTTGTTGGCGCGGTTTGGGCGATGCCGTGCACTATTTCAGGTACGCGCGCCTTTTGCGAGAACGGAGCGCCTACTTGGTCATTGAAGCGCCCCGGGTGTTGCACCGGTTGTTCGCGGCTGCGCCCGCCGCGTTCGACGAGCTCGTCGACCTCCAAGAGGGACGTGCCGTCCCTCACGCGGTCGTGCAGGTGGAATCGACGGAGTTGCCGTACCTGTTTCGCACCACCTTGGCGACCGTACCGGCGAGCGTGCCGTACCTGCGCGCCGTGCCCGACGTGCGCATCCCGCGGGATGGACGCCTGCATGTGGGCCTCTGTTGGCAGGGGGGCAGCTACGACGAGCGACGGTACCTTCCTTTGCCGGCGTTGGCTGCGCTCGCCGCGGTGCCTCGGGTCTGTTTTTGGCAGCTGCAGCGCCCGTTCCGACATCCGTCCGTTCGCTTTCGCCAACCCCGAAGATGCCGACGATGACGTCGCAGCGACGGCGGCGACGATCGCGGGCCTCACCTTGGTCATCACCACGGATTCCTTGATGGCTCATCTGGCCGGCGCGTTGGGTGTCCCCACTTGGAACTTGCTGCACACCGATGCCGACTGGCGTTGGTTCCGGAACCGCACGGATTCTCCCTGGTACCCCACCATGCGGCTGTTCCGGCAGGGCACCCCGGGTGACTGGGCGGGACCGATCGCGCAAGCGGTGGCGGCGCTCCGGGCGCAGGACCCTCCGCCGCCGATCTCCGAGGAGAGATCTTGAACGACGCGAAGGGTCCACCTGCCGAAG
>CAXUNV010000067.1:0-13573 GCA_964252355.1 uncultured Chthoniobacterales bacterium
GAAGGCGATGCTCGGTCGCTTTCAGGGGAGCGCGGGCGGCCCGCCCGGCTCCGGAGAGGCGGCCATCGCCTTTGCCCCGGCCCGGCCCCGGTTCCCGTACCGGCGGAATGCCGGCGCGACGCCGCTCCTGGCAAACCGCCCACCACCTCACGGGACAGAACCGCCACACCACCTCAGATCGCCTCACTTGAGCTCGGGCCACCACCAGGGCACCCGGCTTGGAGGACCACACCAAAGCGAGTGACGAAGCTGTCCGCAATCCAGCAAAGCCGCGTGCCTACAATTCCTCTCTGGCACCCCCATGAGTGCCGCTGAGCGGTCTTCGCCTGAAAAATTGCCTCAAACTGAAGATGTTGATGCCTTCAGCTTGACACAAACGCCCGGCTAAGGTTTACGCTGCGAAGAGAAAAGAAGACCATCCCCCCGGATCGCTCGTGCCGCCCCTGACTTCCTTCGGACGTCTTTTTCCGTCCGTCTCTAAACCTTGGGAAGCGTAGGTTCGGAGGCGGTTCGCGGCGGATGCCTTGACAGAGCCTCCACGGCTCAAAAACGCATGGTCACCAGACGACTTAGTTCGACCGCCGCGCAGGCGATCCGGCGAGGCTGCCGGCATGCCTGCACGCCGGGTAAGCCGTCGAACTCCCCTTCCTGAACCGGCCTTAGGGACGAAGACGCCTCGCCTGAATCGCGGTATGGAGACGGAAGCACGCAGGCTAATCAGGGTCGGGATGGTGGGCGGCGGACCCGGGGCAGGCATCGCCGAAACTCACCGGACCGCGATGCGCCTGGATGACCGTTACGTGCTGGTCGCCGGCGCTTTCTCCCGCGACCCCGCCAGATCTCGGGCAGTCGCCCGGCACCTGCGCGTTCCGGAAGATCGGGTCTACGCCGATCATGTCGCGATGGCGGCGGCCGAAGGCCTGCGCCAGGATCGCATCGACGCCGCCGTGGTCGTCACGCCGACCGACAGCCATTACCCGATCGTCAAGACGTTCCTTCAGACGGGCATCCACGTGATCTGCGACAAACCGCTTTGCCTGACGCTCGCTGAAGGCCAGGAACTGCAAAAATTGGCGAATGAAGGGGCGCTGATCCTCTGCTTAACGCACAACTATTCCGGCTACGCCATGGTACGCCACGCCGGCCGCATGGTGCGAAACGGCGACCTCGGTGAGGTCCGCGTGGTGCAGGCCGAACACGCCTCGGGCTGGGCCATCCGGCTGTTGGAGAACGAGGGCCACAAACAAGCGGCTTGGCGGACCGATCCAAACCTTCTGGGAGACGCCAGCTTACTATACGACCTGGGGACCCACGCCCATCAATTGGCGCGGTTCATCACCGGTTTGGAGGTGACCGAAGTGGCGGCCGAGCTAAGCCAAATCGTGCCCGGCAGGAAGATCAAAGACAACGCCAACCTCTTGCTTCGGTTCTCCAACGGCGCGCGGGGCAGCCTCTGGGCCTCGATGGCGGCCGTGGGCAACGAGCACGGGCTGGGGATTCGCGTGTACGGGGACCGAGGCAGCCTCGCTTGGCGTCACGAAGATCCCCACCACCTGCGCTATTGCCCGATCGACGGTCCACCCCAAATCCTGGCGCAAGGGGGCCCGGGGCTCTCGCCGGAGGCAGCCCGTTGGACGCGCGTTGGCTTGGGGCATCCCGAAGGCTTCTTCGAGTCTTTTGCGAACCTCTACACCGAAGTGGCCGACGCGCTCTTGGCCAACGCCGAAGGCAAGCCGTACGCCAAAGGCGACCTGAGTTTTCCGGACGCCACCGACGGGGTGCGCGGGGTGGCCTTTGTGGAAGGGGCGATGCGCTCCGCCGCCGCCGGTGGCGCCTGGACGGCGCTGGCCCCGCGGTAACGACACGCCCACTCACCGGAACGATCCATGGTAAAAACAGCCGTCTTCGGAACCGGGTTCATCGGTTCGGTTCATGCGCGGAACGTGGCGCGTCACCCCGGCGCGGAGTTGACCGCGGTCTACGATGCCAATGCGGAAGCCGCCAAACGAATCGCAGGCGAAACGGGTGCCCAGGCGGCGGGTTCCGTCGAGGAGATTTTCGACAACCCGACCATCGGTGCCGTGGTGATCGCCACGCCGACCAACACGCACGTCGAATACCTGCGGCGTGCGGCCCAAACCGGCAAAGCCATCTACTGCGAGAAGCCGATCGGCTTGGATTACGGAGAAGCCGCCAGCGCCGTGGAAACGGTGCAGGCGGCCGGCGTCCCGGTGATGTTAGGTTTCAACCGCCGTTTCGATCCCAACCACGCCGCGCTGCGCGAGGAGGTGCGCCAAGGGGCGGTTGGTAACCTGGAAATCATCCAAATGACGTCGCGCGGGCCAAGCCTGCCACCGATCAGTTATCTGGCGACTTCCGGTGGGCAGCTGCGCGATCAGACCGTGCACTTCTTCGACCTGCTGCGCTGGATCAGCGACGACGAAGCGACCGAGGTGTTTGCCGTCGGGGCAGCCCTCGCCGAGCCGAAGGTGGCCGAGGTCGGCGATGTGGACACCAGCTTAGTGACCCTGCGGCTGAGTCGCGGAACCCTTTGCCAAATCGATTCGTCGCGCCGCACCGGGTACGGTTACGACGAACGCATCGAGGTGTTCGGTTCCAAAGGGCTGGTGGAATCCCGGCGCCAGCGGGCACGGGGGGTGACGCGCTACCTGGGCGACAAGGTTATCGAAGACGGCCTTCACCCCGGGTGGTTTGAGCGCATCGAGGGGAGTTACTTTGCAGCATTTGATGCCTTCGTCACGGCGGTCACGCAAAAGCTCCCGCCGAGCCCCTCCCTCGAGGACGGGCTCAAGGCGCAATGGTTGGCCGACAAGGCGACCGAGTCGCTCCGGAGCGGCGGGCCGGTCAAGCTTAGCCCTTAAAGGGGAGACGTGACCCAAATTATGCCAACCTCGCACGGTTCGGGAAAGTCAGTCCGCTTGGGGGTTAGCCCGCTGAGCTGGACCAACGACGTCTTGGAGGAACTGGGCGGAGATGTGCCGCTGGAAACCTGCCTGGGGGAAGCGGCGGAAATCGGTTACGAAGGCGTGGAGTTGGGCCGCAAATTCCCTCGGGACCCGCGGGAACTGTCGCCGCGGCTGGCGAACCACGGCCTGTGCCTGGTCTCAGGGTGGTATTCCGGATTCCTTGCGGATCGCTCAACCGACGCCGAGTGGGAGGCCGCCGCCGACCACGTCCGGTTGCTTGAGGGATGCGGCGCGGACGTGCTGGTGTACGGCGAGTGCGGCCGGCTCCCGCCAAACTTTTCCTGGGATCAGCCTTTGAGCCAGAGCCCGCCGCTGAGCTCGGTCGATTTGCCGGCCTACGCCGACCGGCTCGGGGCGTTCGCCGACCGGCTCAGTACGCGGGGCCTGAAGCTCGCCTACCATTATCACCTGAAGATGCTGGTGGAAACGGGCGAAGAAATCCGCTCGTGCTTTGAGGTGGCGCCGCCGCAGGTCGGACTTCTGCTCGACACGGGTCACGCGTACGCGGCGGACGCCGACTACCGCGAACTGTTGGCACGCTTCGGCAACCGGGTGACGCACCTGCACCTCAAGGACGTCCGGCGCGACGTGCTCAGTTGGGCGCGCAAAGCGGACGTCAGCTTCAACGAGGCGGTCAAAGCAGGACTCTTTACCGTCCCGGGCGACGGCGACTTGGACTTCTCGGCGGTCGCCGATTTCGTGCGAGCCTCCGGCTACCGGGGTTGGGTGGTGGTGGAAGCTGAGCAGGACCCGGCCAAAGCAAACCCGAAAGCTTACGCGCAGAAAGCCTTCACCTACGTCCGGGATCTCCTCTCTTCGTGAGCCGCCCGGAAAGCAGAACCATGCCAGACTCATTGAACATCGGACTGGTCGGCTCCGGCTTTATGGGGCAAGCCCACGCCGACGCCTACCGGCGGGCCGGCATGTTGTATCGGGACCTGCCGCGCATCCCGAAGCTGCACGCCATCGCCGACCAGAACGAGGCTTTGGCGGAGAGCGCCCGGCAAAAGCTCGGCTTCCAAAAAGCCTACGGGGACTGGCGCCGGCTGGTTGAGGATCCCGAGATCCACGTCGTCGACATCACCACGCCTAACCACCTGCACGTGGACGTCGCGTTGGCGGCGATCGGGGCGGGCAAACACGTCTACTGCGAAAAGCCGCTGGCGGTGCAGGTTGAGGACGCCCAACGCATGGCTGCCGCGGCTGGCAAAGCCGGCGTCCACACGATGGTCGCCTTCAACAACCTGAAGACGCCCGCCGCGCTGGTGGCCAAACAGATCATCGAGCGCGGCGAGATCGGCGAACCGGTGCGTTTCCGCGGCAGGTTCGACCAAGGCTTCTTCAACGATCCCGCCCTGCCTTGGTCATGGCGCTGTTCGCGGGAGCTTGCCGGCACCGGCGCGTTGGGGGACTTGGGCGCGCACGCCGTCTCGGTTGCCCAGTTCCTGATGGGCGACGTCAGCGAAGTGACGGCGCAGAGCCAGACGTTCTTTCAAGAACGGCCCATGCCGGACTTTGACGCCGGGTACGGCAGCAAGCTCGGCGCGAACGCCAAACGGCGGGCGGTCGAAAACGAGGACCAAGTGCAGGCGCTGGTCAGGTTCGCGTCGGGCGCGGCCGGCGTGATCGAAGCCTCGCGCATCTGCGCCGGCCGGGTTTTTGGGGTGTTTTGGGAAGTTTCTGGAACCGAGGGCACCTTGGTGAACAACGGAGAGCGCTGCAACGAATTGCAGGTGTTCCGGATGCGCGAGCAGAAGCGTGACCGTGGGTTCACCACCATTTTCTGCGGCTCGCAGGTGCCTCACTACTCAGCGTTTTTCGGTTTTGATTTCGCCGGGGGCGGGCTGGGCTACTTCGACATGAAGGTGTTCGAGGTGCACGATCTGATCCAGGGCATCGGGCGAGGGCAGGGGTGCTTTCCCGACTTTGCGTTCGGGGCGAGGAACCAGGAAATTTTGGAAGCCATCGAACGATCTACCCAGACCGGCGCTTGGCGTTTGGTGACCGCGACTTCATCGGCTCACCACGGGGGTAAACGTCCCGTTTAGACTTAGGAGAATGCATGCCGTTCGAGCGGGTTTCACTCTGCCTAAACCGCATCGTTAAACCTCAAATCCCGCTGAAGGATTTCCTGAGGTTCACGGCGGACCTGGGCATCAACTACGTCGAGGTTCGGAACGATTTCACTGAACGAGGCGTCTTGGACGGCCTCTCGGACGCCGCCCTCGGGAGGGCTCTCGGCGAGACGGGCGTCAAAGTTTTGAGCATCAACGCCCTTTACCCCTTTGAAGATGCGCGGGTCTTGTCGCAAAACGTTGAAACGCTGAAAGGGTTGATTGCCGACGGCCGGCGCGTCGGCGGTCCGCCCGTCGTGCTCTGCCCGTTAAACGACGCCAACGACGGACGCAGCCCCGCCCAGCGGGCGGATGATTTGGTGCGCGCCTTGGACGCGTACGGCCCGTGGTTGGCCGAGGCGGGAGTGCTCGGCTTGATCGAGCCGCTCGGCTTTCCCATCTGCTCGTTGCGAACCAAACGGGCCGCCCTCGCCGGCATCGCCGAGTGCCGCCGTCCCGAATCCTACAAGCTGCTCCACGACACCTTCCACCATTACCTCAGCGGAGAGACCGACTTTTTCGCTGAACAAACCGCGGTGGTTCACGTTTCGGGCGTGCCGGCCGGCAAAGCCAAAGCGACGACGACGGACGCAGACCGTGTCTTGGTCACGGCCGACGACGCGGTCGACAACCGCGGTCAGCTCGCCGCGTTGCGGGCGGGCGGTTGCACCGCGCCGGTTTCATACGAACCGTTTTCGCCGGAGGTGCGGCAGTTGCCGTTACCGGAACTCAAGGCGCAATTGCAACGGAGTATCGAGTACCTGCTGGGATGATGAAGGACTCTCGAAAAGCGATGGTAGGGCAAGGCGAGGCACGAGACGCCGCCGGGCTGCCGGAAAGGTGGATGACGATCGCGGAAGGCTGGTGGCTCCCGACGGGCGGGACGCCCATGCTCCCCTGAAAGCCTGCTGATATGGCCGACCTGATAACAGAAAGCGTTGGAAAAGGATTTGTTAGGAAGTAAACGTCCGTTGTTGGTGTTATTAGAAACCTCCGCTCCTACGCCTCACGCGACGGAGCACCCCCCAAGATAAAATGAAGCTCGCAAAACTACTCCTTCCGGCAATCGCCGTCATGACCCTGGCCATGGGTGGAACCCCGGCCTGGGCCGCACCTTCCAAAGTAAAGATCGGCGTCGCCATGGCCCTCTTCGACGACGTCTGGTTGACCTACGTCCGGGAAGCGATGATCAAATGGGCCAAGGGACATCCCGACGTGGAACTCACCATCGTCGACGCGGCCAATGACACGGCCAAACAGACCGGTCAGGTCGAAAACTTCTTGGCCCAAGGCATGGATGCAATCGTCGTCTTGCCGGTAGACACGGCGGCGACCGGACCGATGACCAAAGCCGTCGTCAAGGCGGGCAAACCGTTGGTCTACGTCAACCGCAAACCCGCAAACCTGCCGAAGGGGGTGGTCTACTGTGGATCCAACTCCATCGAGGCTGGGATCATGAACATGGAAGAACTCGGGCAGGCGATGGGCGGCAAGGGCAACTTGGCCATCCTCATGGGTGAGTTGAGCAACGAGGCCGCCATCGGCCGGACCGACGGCATCAAGAAGGTCCTCAAGGAGAAGTATCCGGACATCAAAGTGACGCGGGAACAGACCGGCAATTGGAAACGCGAACAAGGCAAAACCCTGATGGAGAACTGGCTCGCCTCGGGTCAGGCGATCGACGGCGTGGCGTCGAACAACGACGAGATGGCCTTGGGCGCCCTGCAGGCCATCAAGGCGGCGGGTAAACTTGGCAAGATCCCGGTGGGCGGCACCGACGGTAGCCACGACGCCCTGGCTGCCATGGACAAAGGCGAACTGAACAACACCGTTTTCCAAGATCCCGTCGGCCAGGGTGAGGAAGCCATCAATGCCGCCTATCTCCTGGTCAAAAAGGAAACCAACCCCAAGGTGGTGGACGGCAACATTTGGATTCCTTACCAGAAGGTGACCAAGCAGAACTACAAAGACTTTATGAAACCCGCGCCCGCCGCCTAACCGTGGTCCGCGGTGCCGGAAAGACGATCGTCTAAGTAGAAGCGGAAAAGATTGAGAGGCGCGATGGCTGACGAGTACGTGCTCGAGATGGAGGGGATCTCCAAACAGTTTCCGGGTGTGCGTGCGCTGAACAATGTCGAACTCCGGGTCCGCCGGGGTTCGGTGCACGCCTTGATGGGAGAAAATGGCGCGGGCAAGTCGACGTTGATGAAAATCCTGATCGGCATCTACGCGCCGGACTCGGGCACCATCTCCTTCAAGGGCGAACGGCTGCACATCACCGACACCCATTACGCCCTCTCCAAAGGAATCTCGATGATCCACCAGGAACTGAATCCAGTTCCTGAAATGACGGTGGCGGAGAACATCTATCTCGGCCGCGAACCCGTGAATTGGTCCGGCTTGATCGACGGCCGGAAGATGAACCGGATGGCGACGGAGCTGTTGGACCGGCTGCGGATTAAGGTGAGGCCGACGGCCAAGATGCGGCACCTGAGCATCGCCAACATCCAGTTGGTCGAGATCGCCAAAGCCGTCTCGTACGACTCGCAGTTGATCATCATGGATGAGCCGACCTCGGCCATCACCGAGTCTGAAGTGGAAGGCTTATTCAGCATCATCCGGTCACTGCAGGCTCAAGGCTGCGCCATCATCTACATCACCCACAAAATGGATGAGGTCTTTAAGATCACCGACGAGGTCACGGTGTTCCGCGACGGCCAGTACGTGGCCACGGAGCGGACGGCGGATCTGACCGCTGGCATGCTCATCGAGCAGATGGTCGGCCGAACGCTGACCGACATGTTTCACAAAGAGAGCGCCGGCCTCGGTCCCGTTTTTCTCGACGTCCAGAACCTGAGCGGCAAGGGCTTTCGCGACGTCAGTTTCCAAGTGAGGCGCGGCGAGATCCTGGGCGTCGCCGGGCTCATGGGCGCGGGACGCACCGAGCTCATGGAAGGGGTCTTCGGCGTCACGCGGCCTCACGCCGGAACGGTCGGCGTCGAAGGCAAAACCCTCAACGTCAAGTCGCCGACGGATGCCATCCGCGGCGGCATGGCGTTGCTGACGGAGGATCGCAAGCTGACCGGTTTGTACCTCAACGCCACCGTGCGCGAAAACATGTTCATCGCGAACATCAACAAGTACCTGTCGGGTCCTTTCATCCGGTTCCGGCGAATCGAAAAGGATTGCGAGAAGATGCGCGACCTTATGCGCATCAAGACCCCAAGCCTCCTGGCCTTGATCAAAAACCTCTCGGGTGGCAACCAGCAAAAGGTGCTGATCGCGCGTTGGTTGTTGACCGAGCCGGACCTGTTGATTCTGGACGAACCGACCCGCGGCATCGACGTCGGCGCCAAATCGGAGATCTACCGGCTGATGACCCAGTCCGTCCGCGCTGGTAAAGCCATCATCATGATCTCGTCAGAATTGCCGGAAGTCTTGGGGATGAGCGACCGGATCATGGTGATGCACGAAGGCGAAAAAGTGGGCGAGCTCACCCGGGGGGAAGCCACCCAGGAAAAGATTTTGCAGATGGCCACCGGGACAAAGATCCCGACGAGTTTGGCTGCTTAGAAACGAGGTCGTGATGCCTACTACTGGAGCGATTACTGCAGACAAGGCTGAAAGGCGAACACCGGGTGCTCAGCTGGCCGCGAGCATCTTCAGCACGTACGGGATTTTCCTCATCTTCGCCGCCATGGTGGTGGTGGCTTCGGTGCTTTCACCCGCGTTTTTGAGCAGCACCAACCTCATCAACGTCGTGCGACAAATGTCGGTGGTGGGCCTCATTGCGCTCGGCGTGACCGGAGTCATCGTCAGTGCCGGGATCGACCTCTCGTCTGGTTCGGTCGTCGGCTTGTCGGCGGTGGTGGCGGCCAGCTTGGCGCAGGAACCCGACTACGCGGCCGCGGTTTACCCAGGGCTGCACCTGCCGTTGATCGCCCCCATCCTGGCCGCTTGCGCCGTGGGCGCCCTGGTTGGTTTGGTCAACGGCAGCTTGGTGGCAAAGACCCGCATCCCGCCGTTTATTGCCACCTTGGGCACCTACACCGCGGTCCGCGGTGCGGCCATGCTTTACACCAACGGCCGGCCCGTCTCCGACCTGACCGACGAGTATAACTTCATCGGCCAAGGTGACGTCCTGGGCGTTCCCGTCCCGATCCTGATCCTGGTTGTGATGGCTGTCGTCACCCACATCCTCTACGCCCGCACAAGGTTCGGCAAGTACGTCTATGCCATCGGCGGCAACGAACAGGCGGCGCGGGTTTCCGGCATCAATGCGTCCCGGTACAAGATGCTGATCTACGTCTACGCCGCGTTCCTCGCGGGGTTAGCCGGCTTGGTCGTGTCGTCCCGGATCGGTTCGGGCCAACCCGGGCTGGGCGTTGGCTACGAGCTTGATGCCATCGCGGCCGCGGTCATTGGCGGGACTTCCCTGTCGGCTGGCGGCATCGGCACCGTCGCAGGTACCATCGTTGGAGCGCTCATCATCGGTGTGCTCAACAACATCCTGGATCTGATGAACGTCTCTGCCTACTGGCAGCAGATCATCAAGGGTTGCATCATCGTCGGCGCCGTGATCATCGATCAGTTGAAGCAGCGCGGTGGCAAATGACCCTCAGGTCTCTCTTCCCGCCTCGTCCGTGGCGGAGCGGGTTCATTCCGCGAAGGGAGGCTGGCACTCGTGGAAACAGGCAGCGCCGGGCGCGGACGTCCTCTTTGGTCGAGACGCCGGGGAAGCGCCCGCGGGTGCCACCCGGGTGGTGGTGTGGAAGGTGCGCTTGCCGTTTGGCGGGTCCGGTGTTGAAATTCGGTTCGTGGTGAAGGCTGAGCGACCTCCCAACATCAGCGCCATCGTGGCGGCCAGCGGTTTAAGCCGGGCGACGGTCGACCGGGTGGTCAACCGACGGTCCGGGGTCCACCCGCGAACTCAAGCCCACGTGCTCCGGGTGATCGGGCGACTTGAAAAAGGCGAACCGCTCGACGCGCACGAATCCGCCGCCCACGGGGTGCCGACCGCGCTGCGGCTGCACCTCATCATCCAAGCCGGCCAGGCCTTCACGCGCACGCTGGTGCGGGCCGCCGGACAACTCGCGGCGGCGCCGAACGCTGGCGCAGATCTGCAAATCCGGGTCAGTGGCTCAGACGAGGAGACTCTCGAGGCCATTCGCACCCTCGGCCCCAGCGCCGACGGTTTGGCGGTCGTGAGCAAAAACATCACACCGATCAAAGGCGTGTTGGCCGAGTTGCGTGCGGCCGGCAAACCCGTGGTGGCGCTGGTTTCTGATCTGGATGCCGTCGCCCGTTCCGCCTACGTCGGCATCGACAACCGGGCGGCGGGTCAATTGGCGGGCTTTGTGTTGGGCCGGTGCTTAGGCTGGGTGCCCGCGGCAAAAGTGGCGTTGGTGGTCGGCTACTTTTCCTATTGTTGCCAAGAGGACCGCGAGATCGGCTTCCGCGCCTTGCTGCGGCAACGTTTCCCGAACATCGAATTGGTGGAGGTCCTCAAAGGTGAAGACTCGCCAGAGGCGACGCACGACGCGGTGCTCGGGCTTCTGAAGAAACGCCCCGACATCGTTGGGTTGTACAACGTGGCCGGTGGCAACCGTGGCTTGGCGCAAGCCCTTGCGGAATGCCCGCCGCCCCGGCCTCCGCTGGTCATCGGCCACGAGGTTCATGAAGTCAGCGAGCCGTTGCTGCGGGCCGGGGTCATCGACTTCCTCATTACGCAGGATGTCGAGGCGCTCGTGCGCGTGACTCGCCAAACGCTCGTTGACCTGAAGACGACCAAAAGCTCGGTCCGCGAACTGCACCACCTGCCGTTCGGACTTGTCTCGGCATTCTCTTTACCTTCGGGCTTGGAAAACTTAGCACACAGCCAGCCATGAGCGACGACCCTACTCTGAGAAACCAATCGACGGTCGCCCTCATCACCGGGGGAACGCAGGGCCTCGGCCTAGCCATCGCCAAGCGGCTGGCGCGAGAGGGTGCGCGTGGCGTGGTGATCAGCGGCCGTGGTGCTGAGAAAGGGGAGGGTGCGGCGGATGAGGTGCGAGCGCTCGGGTCGGAGTGCCTCTTCGTGCCGGCCGACGTCTCCGCCCCGGAAGATTGTTCCCGCCTGGTGGACGCCGCGCTGGAGCGCTTCGGCACCGTCAACGGCTTGGTCAACTCCGCGGCTGCCACCGACCGCGGCACGCTGCTCGACACCAACCTCGAGGTTTGGGACCGACACTTCCACACCAACGTCCGCGGGCCCTTCTTGCTGATGCAGGGCGTGGTGCGCCACCTGGTCGACGCCGGTCAGCCCGGCAGCATCGTCAACGTCCTCTCCATGGTGGTCCACTGCGGGCAGTCTTACCTGACGCCTTACTCCGCCTCGAAAGGCGCGCTGGCCACCCTGACCAAAAATGTGGCCAACGCTTACGCCGCCAAGCGCATCCGCTGCAACGGGATCCTGACGGGCTGGATGGACACGCCCGGCGAGAGCGTCACCCAGCGGAAGTTCCACGGCGGGAGCGACGATTGGCTCTCGAAGGCGGAGGCGGCCCAGCCCATGGGTCAATTGGTCAAGCCCGAACAAGTGGCCGGACTCGCAACTTACCTGCTCAGCCCGGAGTCGGGCGTGATGACCGGCGCCCTGATCGACTACGACCAGCGGGTCGCGGGCGCCTACCCGGAATAGCTTTTTGGAAGCGTGCGACCGCGAGGTTTGGTACGACGAGGCGGCGGACGAAATCCCGTGATTTAGCCGGTCTTTCAGCGTCCCTCAACCACGGACGCGGGTGCTACCACGGGAGCCATGGTAGGGCGAGGGGAGTCTAGCGACACGACGCCGCGGCCGCCCCGACGGTGAACGTGGCGGCGGGGGTTGCCCGCGCCCATGTCAGAGGAGGCGTCCAACCCCCGCCCGCACCGGTGCGCGACACCTGGCGGGGGAGGCCGGCCGTCCCGGGCGCAGCGTCGCGTTGCGGGCAGGGCACCGCGACGCCCGTCGGGCCAATCTCGGGGTGGTTCTTCCTCTGCCGGATGGTGGGCGTCCCGACTGCCTTAACGGAGCGCGGACGCTTCGTCCGTGGTAAGCGGGTCCCGCCTTCGCCACGGCCTTATGGCGACGGCTGCCGCTCCCATGCCGATGGCCCGCTCGCTACGCTGCGTGAGGCCGCTAACTTTTACAATGAGGCCCATTCCCACGCGGGCATCAGACCCGCCTCCAAACGACGCGCGCTTACCTTTCGCCTCAATGCGCCTCGAGCCCGATCTCGAAGCAACACTGAGGGGACGAACCCCGCGTGCAACGCTCGTGGACCGGGCCGCCGACGATGTGCTCGACCAGGGCCTGCCCCAGTTGGCAAACTTCGGGGTGAGTCGCCGAAACGGCGGCGAGCGGGCAACTGGCGCTGCGAAGGATAAAACGGCCCTTGGCGGCTTCCACTTGGGGGAGGCCACCGAGCTCACCGAGGGCCTTCGCCGCCGCCTGCACGCGCTGCTCCAAACCTTCGCCCTCGGCAAGGGCCGGTCTGCCCGCCACCAACTGGTGCCCGACGTCATGAAGCAGGTCCTCGATCGCCTCAGGCCGGAGACGTCGCTTGAGCGCGGCAAGCACCTGGTTCAGAACCGGTGCGTAAGGTTTGGGGAAGAGGTGTTCGGCTTCCGGCGTGAGTTCGTACTCCTGATGGGGCTTGCGCAAACCCCGGCGCATCCCGCGTTTCTGGACCAACCCGTCGCGCTCGAGCGCCGTCAGTTGGGCCCGCACGGCGTTGTCAGTGAGCGCGAGGGCCTCGGCCAAGTCGTTGACCGTGCCGCCCGCACCCCTCAACCGCGAGACGATACGACCTTTGGTGCTGGCCAGGAAAACCTCCATCCACTTGGTCATCTTCATGTGGTCAGGCCCGGTCGAGCCGCCACCGCAACGTACGTCGCGGCCACAAGAAAGTAAAATTAGTCCAAATTATAATTGACTTAATAAATGAGCTTTCGATCACTTTTGGGTTGGGCGCTGCCGCCGTGCAAGGCAATGGCTGGCGCTCCACGTTTGGGGCTCCGCCTACCCTGCGGGACCGCTTTTCGTGCCCGTGACCGCGCTGGCCGCCCGAGGCGGAAGCGCCCCCTTCCACGATCCGGCGCCTCCCTTGAAACCACCCTAAAAAATCTCTCCTTCCCTCCACCGCACACCCGGACCGGCAGGTTCGGTCACCTACTGGAACGCCTTCATGGCCAGCCTGGAGATGCACGGCTAGGGAACGTTGGTGAACCCGCGACCCATCTGCGGCGGGGCGCTTGACCCTTCTCTGGAGGAGGTCACGGGCCCGACGGTCCACCCTGTCAGGTACCGTCTGCGGACGCGGTAGTCCCAGCTCAGCCGGGCCGTCCCTGGAAGCGCAGATCGACTGAAAAGGGGTTAAATAGTCAAATAAACATTTGACTACCTATTTATCAGATCGAAGGGTGACGCAAGCAGGTCCCTTATGACAC
>CAXUNV010000068.1:0-13445 GCA_964252355.1 uncultured Chthoniobacterales bacterium
AATGCAGCCGATGAGGGGGGGCCGGCGGGTGGCCAACTTCTCTAAAACCTGGGTCCGGTGCTCCGCCACCGCCGCCAAACGGGGGTGGGTGCCCGCGCGAACTGCGAAGAAGTGGCCGGCGTCGCCCGCGAACGCCCGCCTCTGCCGGATGGCGGGCGGGCCGCCTGCCCCTGCGGAACCCGGAACGCGGACCTCAGTCCGCCAACACCTCCGCCGCCGTGCGAAAATGCAGCTTGGCGTAGCGGCCCAACGCCTCCGGCCCGTGCCGCCGGACCAAGTCGCGGGCAGACGCCTTGACCCCGGCAGAAACGCCTTTAGGCAAGGGGACGCCCGCCGTTTTGCCCTCGCGGTCGAGCCACGCGACGAAACGGTCGCGCGCCAGGATCGACGCGGCGGCCACGGCCGGGTCCGCTTCGGCTTTGGTCCGTTGGTCCACCCGGATGGCCCGGCCGCGGGAGAGTAGCGCCTTTTGGATGACGCGCTCGTTGGCGAACTTGTCGGACAGCGCCCGCGGGCACTCCGGCCGGGCCGTGAGCAGGTTTTCGATGACGCGCGCGTGCCCCCACGCGAGCAGGTCGTTGAGGTTGGCAAAACGTTCGTAAAGCTCATTGTAACGTTCCGGGCCGATCGTCACCACGTTGTGGGTGGCCCCGGGCGTCTGCCGGATGGCGTCGGCGAGTTCGGTGATCCGGCGGTCGGACCCGATCTTTTTGCTGTCGGTCACGCCGACGTTCAGGAAGTGGCGCGCGATCCCGGCATCGACATAGACGCCCGCCACCACCAACGGACCAAAGAAGTCGCCCTTCCCGCTTTCGTCGACGCCGAAATGCGGCGTGAACATCTCCGGTTGCAACACCTCTTCGTACCCGAGACGCGCCTCCCCTAGCACCTCCGGCTCCAAGGTGTACCGGACGAAGTCTTCAGTGCCGCGGCCCTGCACCACCACCTTGGGGCCCTTTTCGTACACCGCCACCGAGACGGCGCCGTTCTGCGCGAAAAACAGGGTGTAAGGTCGCGCGGCAAACTCGAAGTCTTTTTCTTCCAGCGCGGCCCGCAACGCGGCGGCCTGCGACAAAGTGAGCGCGGCGGTGTAGGTTTGCACTTTTCGCATCATGGTACCTGTGGGCTTTGATGGCACGGCATTTCGGGAACGGTTGGTTCCTTGGTATCGGCGGGAAGGCCGTCGCCTGCCCTGGCGCGAGACGACGGACCCGTACGCGATCCTGGTCTCCGAATTCATGCTGCAGCAGACGCAGGTGGTGACCGCCATCCCGTATTATTACCGGTGGCTCGCGCGGTTTCCCACCGTGGAGGTTTTGGCGGGCGCCCCGCCGGAGGAGATGCTGGCCGTCTGGCAAGGGTTGGGGCTTTACCGGCGGGCGCACAACCTGCAGCGTTGCGCGCAGGCGGTGGTCGAACGGCACGGCGGGGTGTTCCCGCGCGACCTGGAGACGTTGCGGGCGTTGCCGGGGGTCGGCCGTTACACGGCGGGCGCGGTGGCCAGCTTCGCCTACAACCTGCCCGCGCCCGTGGTCGACGGCAACGTCGCGCGCGTCTTTAGCCGGGTGTTGAACCTTCAGGAACCAGTCGATACGGCGGTTGGGCAAGCCATCCTGTGGGACGCGGCGGAGCGGGTCGCGCAAGGGGACGAACCGCGCGTGACCAACAACGCGCTGATGGAACTCGGCGCACTCGTGTGCCGGCCGCGCAACCCCGCCTGCGTGCTTTGCCCGGTGCGGGACGTCTGCCGGGCCGTAGCCCCGGAGACTTTGCCCCGCAAGCGTTCCCGGCCGGTGACGCAGTCGCGCATCGAGCGTTACTGGTGGTACCACGACGCCGGGCGCGTCCTGCTCGAGCAGCGTCACGATCTCCAACGCTGGAAGGGGCTCTGGACGTTGCCCGCCGCCGTCGCGCCGGAAAGCGACGCGGCCCGGCCCTTCGTGTCGTTGAAGCACCACATCATGCGCTTTTCCGTCGACCTCCAGGTCTGGCGCGGCACTCGCGACCACCTGCCCGCCGAGGCGCCCACCCGGTGGCAACCGCTCACCGCTTTGGACGCCATCCCCATCCCGACGCCGCACCGCCGAGCCATCGCCCTAGCCCTGGCCAAAGAAAGCGAGTCCTCCCCTCGCAGGCCGGAGCCGCCAGGGGGTAAGCCCGCGAATTCCGCTTGATCTCCGGGCGTCTGCGAAACGATGTTCCCCGCTTCCATGCAGGAGGTCATTCAGCTCACCCAACAACCCGACGCCGCGGGGCATTTCGGGCCTTATGGCGGGGTGTTCGTGCCGGAAACGCTCATGCCGGCCATCACCGAACTGCAACGCGAGTACGAGACGGCGCGCCACGACCCGGTTTTTCGCGAGGAACTCGCCGGTCTGTTGCGCCACTTTTGCGGGCGCCCGACCCCGTTGTACTTCGCCGAACGCTGGACGGAAAAACTGGGCGGGCCGCGCATCTACCTGAAGCGCGAGGATCTGCTGCACACCGGTGCGCACAAGATCAACAACGCCGTGGGCCAGATCTTGTTGGCGAAACGGATGGGCAAACGCCGCGTCATCGCCGAGACGGGCGCCGGGCAGCACGGGGTGGCGACCGCCACGGTGGCGGCGCGTTTCGGTTTTGAGTGCGTCGTCTACATGGGCGCCGTCGACATGGAGCGCCAAGCGTTGAACGTGGCGCGGATGCGGTTTTTAGGCGCGACGGTGGTGCCGGTGACGGCTGGTCAAGCGACCTTGAAAGAGGCGATCAACGAGGCCATGCGCGACTGGGTGACCAACGTCCGGAGCACCCATTACCTGCTTGGGACGGCTTACGGTCCGCATCCTTACCCGATGATGGTGCGCGACTTTCACCGCGTGATCGGTGAGGAGGCGCGCCGCCAAATCTTGGAAGCCGAAGGCCGTTTACCGGACGTGTTGGTGGCCTGCGTCGGCGGCGGCAGCAACGCGATCGGGCTTTTCCATCCTTTTTTAAACGATCCCGAGGTGGCCATGGTCGGCGTCGAGGCCGGTGGCCGCGGCATCCGGCCCGGGGAGCACGGCGCCCCCGTCCCAAGCCGGCGGGGGGGGGGGGGGCCCGGGGCCCAAACGGTTGTGGTGGGCCTCCAAGGCGGGCGGCTGGGGGTGCTCCAGGGCACCAAAACGTTTCTGCTGGCCAACGAGGACGGTCAGATCGAAGCGACCCACTCGGTCTCGGCCGGCCTGGACTACGCCGCCGTCGGGCCCGAGCACAGCTACCTGCGCGACGCCGGGCGGGTGACTTACGCCTACGCGACGGACGACGAGGTGCTCGCGACGTTTCACGAACTCGCGCGCACCGAGGGCATCCTGCCCGCCTTGGAGTCCACCCACGCGCTCGCCTACGTGCGGGCCAACGCCGGGCGTTGGTCGAAAGAGGGCGTGGTGGTGGTGAATTTGTCTGGTCGGGGTGATAAGGACGTCCACCAGATTGCTGGGCACGAACGTCTGGCGGCCCGCTGACGCCCTGTGCCCCGGGTCGTTGGGCTGAGGCAACGGTTGGGACGACGTTAGGCCAGCATTTGCCGTACTCTCTTTGTGATCACCATACCCCAAGAAGTGCCCGTCATGGCGTTGCCGAACGCAGTGTTGTTCCCGCACTCGTTGTTGCCGCTGCACATTTTCGAGCTGCGTTACCGGAAGATGCTGGCGCACAGTTTGGACGGCGACCGGATGTTTTCGGTCGGCCTGCTTCGCCGCGGGGTCGACGAGGCCACGCGCATCACCGACCTTCACACGGTGGCAGGCGTTGGGTTGATCCGGGCCTGCGTGGGTAACGACAACGGCACGTCGAACCTCGTCCTGCAAGGGCTGGCCCGGGTGCGTCTGCTCGACTGGATTCAGCAGGAGCCGTTTCGCATCGCGCGCGTGGAGACCGTTCCGTCGCGGGTGCCGCACGAGATCGAGGCAGACGCGCTCAGCCTCAAGGTCAAAGAGTTGTGCACCCACATCGAACAGCTCGGGGTGCCGTTGCCGGGCAACCTGATGGAACAGCTGCAGCAGATCGACGATCACGAGGTCTTGGCCGACGTCGTGGCCGCGGCCTTCATCAGCGAGACAGAACCGCGCCAACAATTGTTGGAGGCGCAGGACGTCAACGAACGGCTTCGTCTGCTCATCCAGCTCCTGCGCGGGAAAACCTCGTAAGGAGCCGCACGGACGCGATTTCCGTGCGGGCAACCCGGGGCAAAAGGATTTGTCATCGGGAGGCGAATGAATTACTCCTCAACGGAAATCTTCCCCGTATGATCCGTCACCTCCTCCTCGTGTTCCCGGCCGTCGGCTGCCTGGCGCTGGCTTCTTGCACTTCGGGCTCATCCGCGACCCCGCGCACGACCAACCGGTACGGTTACGGTGCCCCGCCCAACACGGTGCCGCCGATCAGTGCGGTGCCCTCACCGACGCCGAGATCCGAACCACCGGAGCCGAACCCGACCCCGACGACGGACGTCAATTCGGTGCCCAACCCGGCGGCTACCCCGGCGGCCACGCAGCCCCAGAATTATCCGTACGCGACCAAGGTGGCGGGCAAACCCGGCCGGGTGCTCAGCCCTTACTCGCCCAACGCGGGCGAGGTCGACGTGGAAGGGTACCCGCCTGGGGCTGAAGTTCGCGACCCGTACACCGGCAAGATTTTTCTGGTGCCCTGACGCGTTGCGCGCGGGGGTAGACGCCCTCGTCTGCCAACCGCCAAGCGAATTTTACGGGCGACCCGGTGGGGCGAAAACCCGGCCCGCCAAAAGAGGCCGTATCGCCCAGTGGCGTCCGCGGGGCGGTTTGAGCCTGCGCGAATCACCCTGGCGGCGGGCTCCGCCTTCGTTTCTGCCGGCTCAAACCGCCCGGCCGCGGCCGATCTCGATGGCTTCCCGTTTCTGCCGGCCGGGTTTTCGCCCCACTGGGGTCTCACCCGGGAACCGCCGGTTTGGCCATTTGCCATACGCGCCCCGCGCCGGCCCCACCGGGCCGCCCGCGAGTTCCGGCCCTACGCGGAACGCGGCCCGGCGGCATCTCACAAGACACCTCTTGCCCTACCCGCCTTTCCGCACGCAGCCTTGCCGACGGGGCATTCGCGGCTAACGTGGGCGGGTCCGGGCCCGGCCGACGTCGGTGTCTGGTCCTAGAGCGAGCGAGCGGGAGCGTTCGGGACGGGAGGAGGCAACATGCGAAGCAAGCCGGCGGTAGGAGTGGTGGGCGCGGGCCTGATTGGTGGGTCGATCGCGCTGGCGGCCCGGGCCAAGGGTTGTCCGGTGGCCGTGTTCGACCCGCACGTCGAACTGGAGGACGAGGTGCCCGCCGGGGTGGCCGTGATGCCCGACTTGGCATCCTTGGCGGTCTGTTCGCAGTTGATCTTCCTGGCGGTGCCGCACGACGCCTTGGCGGCTGCCGGGGAAGCTTTAGCGCAGGCTTTGCGCCCCGGCGTCGTCGTTTCCGACGTCTCCAGCGTGAAGGGCGAAGCGGCGCGCCACTTGGCCGAAGTGTTTGCCGGTTGCGCCGACTACGTGCCGAGCCATCCGATGGCGGGTTCGGAACGGAGCGGTTGGGGCGCGGCCCGCGCCTCCCTGTTCCACAAAGCGCCGGCCATCGTTTGTCCTGACTTTGCGCCCGAACGGAGCGTGGAAGCCGTCGAGGCGCTGTGGGAATTGTTGGGCGCGCGCCCGTTGCGCATGGACGTGGCGCAACACGACCGGATCGTCGCGGCCGTGAGCCACCTCCCGCACGCGTTGGCAGCGGTTCTCTGCGAATTCGTGGGTCAGGTGTCGCCCGAAGCGCTCGCCGCGGTCGGACCCGGGTTCCGCGACGTGACGCGCATCGCGTCTGGTCCGCCGGACCTCTGGGTCCAAATCCTGACTGCCAACCGCACCGTGCTGGCCGGACAACTCCGGCGTTACGCCAAGCGCCTGCTCCGTCTGGCGCAAGCCTTGGAGGAACCGGACGAAAAATACCTGCAAGGACTGCTGGACGCTGCGAAACGAAATCGCGATAGCATCAGCGAGTAGTTTCGTATGCCCGAGTTGCAAGTCGCCGCCGCACCGCCCATCGAAGCCGAAATCCGGGTGCCTGGGGACAAAAGCATCTCACATCGCGCCGTGCTCCTGGCGGCGCTCTCGAACGGGCCTTGCGTCATCCGTGGATTCTTGCCCAGCCAAGATTGCCTTTGCACGGTGGAAGCCGTCCGTGCGCTCGGCATCACCGTCGACCAGCCGGAGGACGCCACGCTGATCGTGCACGGCCAGCGAGGCCGTTTGCAGGCGCCCGCGCGCCCGATCGACTGCGGGAACTCCGGCACGCTGATGCGGCTGCTCTGCGGCCTGCTCGCCGCGCAACCTTTCGAGACGACCCTCGTCGGCGACGCGTCCCTCTCTTCCCGGCCGATGCGCCGGCTCATCGAACCGCTCTCCCAGATGGGCGCCACGATCGTCGCTTCGGGTACGGCCGGCACGGCGCCGCTGCGGGTCCGCGGCGGGGTGTTGAACCCGATCCGGTACGAGTTGCCGGTCGCCAGCGCTCAGGTCAAAAGCGCCATCCTGCTGGCCGCGCTCGCCGTGCCGGGCAAGACGACGGTGGTCGAACCTGCCGTCACCCGCGACCACACCGAACGCATGCTCGATTACTTCTTGGTCCGCACCCAGCGCGAACCGTTGCCGGGAGGCGGTTCCGCCGTGTCGTTGTACGGTGGCCAGGCGATCGAGTCTCGCGATTTCACGGTGCCGGGCGACATCTCCAGCGCGGCCTTCTGGTTGGCGGCCGCGGCGGCGCAACCCGACTCCAACCTGCTGGTGCGCGACGTCGGCCTCAACCGGACGCGCACCGCCATCCTCTCGGTGCTGGTGCGCATGGGGGCGCAGATTCGCGAGGTGGTGGAGGATTGGGGCGAAGGCGGGGAGGTGCGCGGCGAGATCGGCGTCCAAGGCGCCCGCCTGCGCGGCACCGTCATTGGTGGGGCGGAAATCCCCAACCTCATCGACGAACTCCCCATCCTGGCCGTGGCCGGTGCGTTGGCCGAAGGCCGCACCGTCATCCGCGACGCCCGGGAACTGCGGGTCAAAGAAACCGACCGGATCACCGCCATCGTCACGAACCTGCAGGCCATGGGGGCGGAGGTGACGGAGCGCGAAGACGGCCTGGAGATCGTGGGCGGCAAACCGCTGCACGGCGCGCGCCTGCGCAGCTTTGGCGACCACCGCATCGCCATGGCGTTCGCGGTTGCTGGGATGTTCGCCACGGGTCGAACGACGGTCGGCGAGACCGAATGCATCGCGACCTCCTACCCGGGTTTTGAGGAACAGCTGCGCCTTTTCCTCTCCCCCGACGGCAATGAACCGACGGTGGTGATCAACCCAGCCGAGGTCCTTTGAACGTGCCCACCGTCGCCGGTTCCGTGATCGCGATCGATGGGCCCGCTGCCTCGGGCAAAAGCAGCGTGGCGCGCCGGTTGGCGCACGAGCTCGACTTCGCCTACGTGAACAGCGGTTCGGCGTACCGGGCCGTGGCCTGGCTCGCGCTCTGGCGCGGGGGGGCCCCCGGCGGCCCCCCCCCCCCGGCGGCCGGGGGCGCCCGGGCCGACGCCCCCGCGCTGGCGGCCTTGCTGGCGCGCACCGATTTTCGCCTCGGCTTGCGTGACAAGGTTTCCTACATCCTCGTGGACGGGGTGGATCCCGAGGCGCACCTCCGCTCCGTGGAGGTGAACCGGGTCGTCTCGGAGGTGTCAGCCCTGCGCCCGGTGCGCGACTTTCTGCTCGAACCGCTCCGGAGCTACGCCCGGGACGGCGACCTCATCATGGAAGGACGCGACATCGGGTCCACCGTCTTCCCGCACACGCCTTACAAATTCTACATCGATGCCTCTCCGGGGGTTCGGGCGCGCCGCCGCGCCGCCGAAGGGCTGCGGGACGACCTCGTGGTCCGCGACCGGCTGGACTCCTCGCGGGTCTCGTCGCCGTTGACGGTGGCACCCGACGCCTTGGTCGTCGACACCTCCGCGCTCGATTTGGAAGGGGTGGTGCGGTTGGTCCTCGCGCGCCTCCGCGAGCGGGGCCTGCCGTCGAGGGAGCATCCCCGGTCATGAACCCTTATTACCGGATTGGTTACACCCTCTCGAAGCTGGCTGGCAAGCTGGCCTTTCGCCACCGCGTCTACGGCCGCGAAAACCTCATCGAGGAAGGGCCCGCCATCCTCGCCTCCAACCACCAGAGCTACCTCGACCCGCCCCTGGTCGGGATCTGTTGCCGCCAGGACATCTACTACCTTGCCCGGGACACCCTGTTCCAGATCCCGGTGGCTGGTTGGATCATCTCCAAGCTCAACACCGTGCCGGTGGATCGCAAACGCGGCGACATCGCCGCGCTGAAAACCATCATCCGACTCCTGCAGGAGGGGAAGCGCGTGATCATCTTTCCGGAAGGCACCCGCTCGCTCGACGGCAACCTGCAGCCGGCCCGCGCCGGGTTGGGGATGGTGATCGCCAAGACGTTCGCGCCCGTCGTGCCCGTGCGGATCTTCGGGTCGTTTGACGCCCTGCCCAAGACCGGCGGCCTGAAGTTCCGACCGGTGACCGTCGTCGTTGGCAAGCCGTTGCGGTTCACGCCGGCGGACGTCGCGGCCGGCGGACGTGGGGCCTACCAAGCGCTTAGCGACCGGGTGATGGCAGCGATCGCCGCTTTGGAGTTGCCGCGGGAGCGGAGGTAAAGAGGCGTTCCGTGTTTCTCGTCCCTGGTTTCAAAGGACGTTATGTATCTCTGGTGACGGACCGTGAAGCGTGTGACGTCTACCGTAGAACATAAGCGGCGGCCGCGGTTCCCAGGGTAGCGCCGGCGTCCCGCCTGGGGACCCAGGTTGGGGGCTCCTCGGCCCCAAGCCCCTCGGTTTGGGGGGAACCGCCCGGGCGCGGCCGCACCGAAGCCGGGGCCAACCCCAACCCGAAAACCCAACCTGACCCCAAGAATGCCGCCCGCGAACCATCCCCCGATTTGCAGAACTTGACGCACACAACTGCTACCGCCAGCGCAGCGTACCGCTGCGGGCAGGGCGCCGCCAGGCAGCCCGGAGGGTGAAACGTCGCGTCGGGTTTCCGGCGGCCTCTGACGGGCGGGACGCCCGCGCTCCCTTGGACGCACGTGGGGATCATCCCGGGGCGGCTCCGCCGGCTTGCTTACGCCGGGACGATTCGGCTTTCGAACCAAGCCGCTAGTTCCGGTTCACCCGTCCGGCTGGCGGCCACGTCGTCAATGACTCCGTAGAGCTCCTCGGGGTCGGCTTGGAAGTTGCTCCCGTTCAGACGCAGGAACGTCAGGGCCAACACCAAGCCTACCCGCTTGTTGCCGTCGAAGAACGGATGGTTGCGGATGATGCCGAAGGCGTGACTTGCCGCCAGTTCCGCCACCGTCGGCATCCCGTAATGCGCCTTCTGTGCGGGACGGTGCCGCGCGGAATCGAGCAACGCCTCGTCACGCACGCCCAAACGGCCGCCGTGCTCGGCGACTTGCCGCAGGTGCACGATTTCCGCCAAGGCCGGATGCAGAAAGCGCCAGTTCACCGGGCCAGACGACGGAGGACTTGCGCCCAACGTTCCTCAACTCCGCGCGACACGCAGAGCTCTTCGGAAAGGGCATCGTCGACGGGCACAAACTTCAGCCCAGGGCCGCTCGGGAGCAGCGCCAAGCGGTCGCCGGCTTTGAACCCCAACTCGACCGGGATCGGGATCGCGGGTCCTGCCTCCGTCATCGTCACTTCCACCGTGAACATGCGCCACCCTCGACGGCTTACCGCGTCACCTCAAGGCCCTGCCGCGGCCGTCGGACGTTGCCCCGGCCCAACCCGCGGCTCTATTCCTAACCATGCGCCTGATCCTGAGCCGGAAGGGTTTCGACAGCGCCCTGGGGGGAGTACCCAGCCCGGTATTTCCGGACGGCGGTTTGTGGTCTTTACCCATCCCCTGGCCGGGGTCCCCCGTCACCCTCGGCCAATTACAGACGCCATTCGGTCCCCTCGGACCGGCCGTTCTGGGGTTGACCCGGGGCCGGATCCGGGCCGACACCCCGGTGCACCTCGACCCGGATCTCCATGGACCGTCGCTGCCGCGGCCAGTAGGTTGGCGGCCCACCTTCGGTCAGGTTGCCGCAGCCCAAACCCACCTTGCCCGTGCCCGGGTTGGTGTCGGCGACCTGTTCCTGTTCTTCGGTTGGTTCCGCGCCATTGACGCGCCGGCTTGGCGCTACACGAAAGGTGCGCCGGACCTTCACGTGATCTTCGGGTGGTTGCAGGTGGGTGCCGTGTTGCCGGTGACGGATGTCCCGGCCCTGTTAGCCGCCCGGCCGGAGCTGTGCGGCAACCCGCACCTCGAGCCTGGGTTCACGCGGCACGCCAACAACACCCTCTACGCGGCCGCCGAACACCTGGCGCTGCCGGGTCGCGACCTTGCCCAACCGCGGCGCGGCGCCGGGCTCTTCCGGCAGGTGACCGCGCGCACCACCTTGACCGATGCCGGTGCGACCACCCGTTCCCAATGGCGGCTACCGGGTTGGGCGCGGGACGGTGCCAACCCGCCGGCTTTAAGCTACCACCTCGACCGGCATCGCTGGTGGCGTTGCGGCGAGGACTGGCGGTTGGCCAGTGTCTGCCAGGGTCAGGAGTTCGTGATCGATGCCGAGCGCCACCCGGAGGTGCTTCCGTGGGTGAGCCAAATGTTCGCCTGACGGTGCCGACAGGCCTTCGAGGCGCAAAAACCCGCCCCCGAGTGCGTCGGGGGCGGGTCTGGCAAGCGGGCCCGTTTCGGTCCGCCGGGCGGCAGTGGGTTACGGGTTAGCCGTGACTTCCTTCGGCACGCTCACCGCCGTGGTCAAGGGCAGGTCCTGCGAGGACGAGCCGACTCGGACGGTGTAGGTGCCGGGCAGGGCCGTCCATTTCTGGGTCGAGGTGTTCCAGTACGCAAACGAGCGTTGGTCCAGCCGCAGGGTCACCTGCTTGGACTCGCCGGGTTGGAGGTAAACCTTCGCAAAGCCCTTCAGCTCCTTGGCGGGGCGTACGATCGACGGGTTTTGTTGGCCGACGTACAATTGGGAGACTTCCGCCCCGTACCGCGTCCCCGTGTTGGTCACCGTGTAGGTGACGGTGACCGGCGTGGTGCCGTCGAAGGTCGCAGGTGACACTTTCAGGTCCGAGAACCCGAACGTGGTGTAGCTCAGCCCGAAACCGAACGGGTAATGCGGCTGGACCCCGTTGCGTTCGTAGCCGCGGTAGCCCACGAAGATTCCCTCCTGGTAGGCGATGCTGTCCGGGTGTTGGTTCACCGGTTTGGGGAAGGTCGCATAGGCCGGGTTGTCCGTGATCCGGCGCTCGAACGTCACCGGGAGTTTGCCGGAAGGGTTCACGTCTCCGAAGAGAATCTCGGCCAACGCCTGCCCACCGTTCTGGCCCGGGTAAAACGTGTGGAGCAGCCCCGCGGCTTGGTGCACCCACGGTTCCGTGTCGAAGTTGCCCCCGCCGTGGAGCACGACCACGGTGTGCCGGTTGGCGAGCGCGAGATTGTGCAGGAGTTCATCCTGGTACTCCGGGAGCGTGAACTCACGGTCTTGGCCCTCGCCTTCGTACTGATTGTCGATCCCCTGCGACGCGATCACGGCGTCGTACGTGCCGAGGTTGGCCGGCGGCACGAGCGAGGCCCAGCTGGCTTGCACGCCGGTGAACCCCCCTTGCTCAAACGTGTCGAAGAACCCGCCAGTGCGACGGTACTCGATGACGACGTCGTACGTCTTGCCGGCCTGCAGGTTGACCTTGGCCGAGCGCGGTACCGTCGGGCCGTAACCCACCGGCGGCAGCGGCGGGGTGTTGAAGTCGTCGATCACCTTGTTGCCGTTCACAAACAGGCGCAGGCCGCCGTCAGCGCGCACCTTGAAGACATGGTCACCCGAGATCTGCGCACGCACCCGGCCGGTCCAACGCGCCGAAAAAGTTCCCTGGTTGACCGTGACCGGGATCGGGCTGGTGTCCCAATCGAAGTTCACCCGGGTGTCCGCCCGCGTAACTTCCGGCGTGCCGGAAAGGTCGTTGCTGTCGAAGTACTGCGCCTGCAGGCCTTGCACGAGGGCACCGTTGACGTCCGTGTACTCCCATTGCGAAAGCGTCGGGTCGAGCGTGCAGGCGGTGATGTAGTCAACTTGGGTGCCGGCCGGCGCTTGGGTGCGGATGCCGTCGAGTTCGCTCACGTAGCTGATCGGCGTCACGTAGGAACTGCCGAAACCCGTCGGGGGTGCGCCGGTCGCGAGCCGGCCAAGGACGGCCACGGTCCGCACTTTACCCGGGTCGAGCGGCAAAAACCCGCCGGTGTTCCGTAGCAGGACGATGCCTTCGCGCGCGATCTGCAGCGCCGCGGCTTCGCTGTCCGGATCGTCCAACGGGATGCTCGGATCGAGCTGTTGGCGGTCCAGGTACCCGTACGAGACCACTTCCCGCAACAGGCGACGCACCTTGTCGTCGATGTTCGACACCGGCAGCAGCCCGGCGCCGATGACCGGGCCCAGCGTGGTCGGATTCATGAACAGACCGGCCGGCAGGTCCAAGTCGCAACCCGTGGCGGCGGCTTTCACGCCGTTGTGGATGGCGTCGTAATCGGAGATGTACGCGCCTTTGAAGCCCCAATCGCCTTTCAGGACGCGTTGGATGAGGAAGGCACTCTCGCAGCAAAAATCTCCGTTCACCGCGTTGTAAGCGCCCATCACGGTGGCGGCTTTGCCGACCTTCACGGCCGCTTCAAACGGTGGCAGGTAGATCTCGCGCAACGCGCGTTCATCAACCAGGATGTTGACGTTGCCACGGTTCTCCTCCTCGTCGTTGCAGACGTAGTGCTTGGCGCACGCCCAAACGCCCTCGGCTTGGATCGACTTGATGATCTCCGGCACAAGTTGGCTGCCCAGGTAGGGGTCTTCACCCGTCATGTACTCGAAGTTCCGGCCGTTGAGCGGCAGGCGGTAGAAGTCCATGCCGGGTCCCTCGATGGCAAAGTAGCCGCGGGCGCGCGGGGGGGGCCCCCACCCGCGGCCGTGGGGGCCCCGCAGTGCCCCGGGGCCAGGGGGGGGCCATCCCGCTGCCTTGGGCCCGCGAAAGTGCCCGGCTCCAAGTGGCGGCCAACGTCAACCCGGAGGGGTATCGCACGCTTGGCGAGTTGCGGCGTACGCCCAACGGGCCGTCGGTTTGGTAGATTTGCGGGTTAATCTTGACGGCCAAGTTCGGCACGGGAATCGGCTTCACGTCGAAAAACCCGGTGCCGCCGATGTAGCTCAGTTTTTCGTCGAGCGTCATCTGGGCAAGGATGGCGTTGACGCGCGCCTCGACGTTGTTGCCCGACGCCGCTTCAACGTAGTTCTTGGGGCCTTCGCCTTGCGCGCTGGCCAGGACGCCGAAGAGCAGACCGGCCAGGGTGGCTTGGTGTTTGAG
>CAXUNV010000069.1:0-13402 GCA_964252355.1 uncultured Chthoniobacterales bacterium
CCCAAACCGCCCGTTGGTGCTCGTCCGGGTTGACCACGTCGCCGTGACTTTCGCAAAACCTGCGCAACTCGCCGGGAGGCAAGTCGGGAAAGTGGCGAAAGACGGACGATTGGGGCGAAAGCGGGGGTTTGCTCATCCTGCCGTAGGGGTGCGTCGCGGGACTTTTTGGCGGTGTTCAGCGCAGCGGGCGTCGTCGGCGGACGGTACACCCTTCCACGGCCAGCGGCACCGTTTTTAAGCGACCGGCGCGCCCGAAAGCAAGCGCCCGTTGCAAGCACGGGGGGCGCCAAGCGCTTGTTGGTTCGGCCGGATGAATGGTACAGGCACCGACCCGACTCCCCTGGCGCGAAGGACGTCACCCGCGCGGAGGCGACCCGCGGAACAGGTCCAGCTGATCACTCAAACCCGCATTCACGCGCACCGGCTTGCCGCTGTTCGCAGCTTGGTAAATCGCCTCCATGAGACGCTGGTCCTGCAGGCCTTCTTCGCCCGGGGTGTACGGCATTTTGTCCTCGCGCACGCACTCTCCGAAGTGGTCCATCTCCAACGCAAACTGGTCTTTGGGCGCCAAGCTTGGCCGGGTGCGGTTTTCTAACTCGCCCTCGGCTTGGGACCTTTCCATCTGCAGGTTGGTGTAGGAGAACGCCGGATCCATCCCGATCCAACCGGTCTCCCCATAGACCCGGTAGCGACGGCTCTCGTGAAACGCGTAGCCCGTGGCGCACGCCGCCAAGACGCCGCTCGGGAAACGCATCTGCCAGACCACGTTCTCTTCGACCTCTTGGAACCTCGGGTCGCCCGGCGTGCTGTAAAGCATGGCCGAGACTTCCGTCGGTTCTTCGCCCAGCAAAAAGCGCGTGGTGTTGAGGCAATAAAGGCCGACGTCCGGCAGCGAACCACCTCCCGCAACGCCTTTGTTATGTCGCCATTGGGTCGGGTCGCCCTGATCCTGGCCGTTGACCATCTCGATCAGTTTGACGCGGCCGAAGGTCTTATCGCGGACGTGCTTTTGCACCAGCCGGTTGTTCGGCTCGTATTGGATGCGGTAAGCGATCATCAATTTGCGCCCGGCCTTTTTGCAAGCGTCGATCATCGTCTGGCAATCGGCCGCGCTGGTCGCCATCGGTTTTTCGCAGAGCACATGCTTGCCCGCCTGAGCCGCACGGACGGTGTACTCAGCGTGCATCGAGTTTGGCAGGACAATGTAGACGGCCTCGACGTCGGGGTTATCGCGAAGCGCGTCGTAATCGCCGTAGCCATAGACCGATTTTTCGGGTACGCCGTACATGGCCGCGAGGGCTCTGCCCTTGGCTGGGTCTCCGCTCACCAAACCCGCCAAGCGCACCTTTTTGGAACTGCCGAAGGCCGGCAAGATTTGGCCGACCGTCAGCCGTCCCAGTCCGACGACGGCGACGCCGACCCGGCGTTCCGGAGGCGAGGGCAACGGCCACGGTCCCGATGATTGTTCCGTCGGTGCATGGATCGAAGGCAGGTTGATCGCCTTCTTCAAGGCGCTCTCGTCGAGTGCGGTCGCGCTGGCAGCGGTGGGGTCTTCGGCGGCCGCGGCAGGCGATGAGGCACCGGTGACCAACGCCGAAGCGAGGAGGCCTTGGCTGACGCCGGCCAGGAATTTGCGTCGTGTGAAATTGTCGGGTTCACCGCTCATAGGTGCGTGGTCTAAAGGTTGGGTTGAGGTCCGCCGGCTGCACTTCTCCCGGTCGGCTCGGGTCAATCGCTGACGGCAGAGATCGCGTAAACCCGAAAAGCTGGACGTCGCCTCTGGACGGCGCCGCCCGCTCCGCTGCTTGCGGACGGTGCGCACCCGGCCCCAAGCGGCGACCAACGGGGGCTCCGTGGGCGATCTGACATCATGAGCGAACCGGAAAAGCCCAAGACGCAGGACCAAATGAACCGCGACGAACTGGCGCACGACGACGAGGCGTTCTTCAACCAACCCGGCGCGGTGACGGATGCTTTGGGAGAAACGGACACCTCCTGGGAGAACCGTTTCCGCGACCGCCAACCGGAACGGGGTCTGGATCCCGGCGACGTGCAGCCGGAGTAAAGGCGGTGGCAGGGGTTGTCCGGGAGCCGGTCGGCGGTTGCCAGAGTGGCCGAAACCCGTCGGTTCCGGCCTGAGCCCGGTTTCCGCTTGGCGGCAGCTCGCATGGCTCGCTTTGCCCAACCTTCCGAATTCCGGTTCCTATCCGCTTCTTTCTAGGCTTGCGCACCGCGCCCCGAGAGTGTTCTTTTGAACACCGTGGAACTCGCGAGGAAGTTGGCCATCCTGGCCGATGCTGCCAAATACGACGCCTCTTGCGCCAGCAGCGGCTCCGAACGACGCAACTCGCGCGCGGGCGGCGTGGGGTCCACCACCGGTTCGGGGATCTGCCACAGCTACACGCCGGACGGCCGTTGCGTCTCCTTACTGAAGATCCTGCTGACGAACCATTGCACCTACGACTGTCTCTACTGCATCAACCGGCGCTCGAGCAACGTGCCCCGGGCAAGGTTCACGGTGGCGGAGGTCATTTCCCTCACGCTCGATTTCTACCGTCGCAACTACATCGAGGGGTTGTTCCTGAGTTCCGGCATCATCCGCAACCCGGACTACACGATGGAACGGGTGGTGGAAGTGGCGCGACGCCTTCGATCGGAACACGGCTTTCGCGGCTACCTGCACCTGAAGACCATCCCGGAAGCCTCGGCAGACTTGGTGGCCGAAGCCGGCCGTTGGGCGGATCGGCTCAGCATCAATGTCGAACTGCCGACCCAACGGGACCTTGACCGGCTCGCGCCCGAGAAAGACTTGATCAGGATCGAGGGTGCGATGGGTCGGATCGCCGTGAAGATCCACGAATACCGAAAGGCGAAGACGTCGACCCAACGGGTTCGCGTCGAGCCGTTCGCGCCTGCAGGTCAAAGCACGCAAATGATCGTGGGCGCAACGCCGGCCACGGACGCCGCCATACTTGACCGGGCGCACCATTTGTACCGTGGCCACGGCCTGCGCCGCGTTTACTACTCTGCCTTCAGCCCGATCCCGGACGCGTCGAGTCACCTGCCACCGGCCGCTCCTCCGCTCGTACGGGAACACCGGCTGTACCAAGCCGATTGGCTCATCCGCTTTTACGGTTTCGAGCCGGCGGAGCTGACGACGGCTGCGCAACCCGACTTGGCGCTCGGGATCGACCCGAAGCTGGCGTGGGCGGTGCGTCATCCGGCAATGTTTCCCGTCGACCTTAACCAAGCCCCGCGGGAACAGCTCTTGCGCGTGCCAGGTTTGGGGGTGCGCAACGTCGACCGGCTCCTGCTCGCTCGCCGCTGGCGCCGGGTTCGCACCGACGATTTGGTCCGGCTGCGCGTTTCGTTGGCCAAAGTTTTGCCATTCATCGAAGTCGTCGACCACCGCCCGCAAACCGTAGGCTCAACGGCGTGGTTGACGGCGGTTTCTAAGTCCGCGTTAGCCGGTGCGGTCGGCCGGTGGGGGCAAATGGACCTCTTCGGCGAAAACTTGGAGGCGGCGGCCCAGCCGCCGATGGTGGCGGCACCGCTCGCGTGAAGGTTTTCTCGGCGCCACGCCATTTCCACGTTTGGCGGGAGCAGGCGCGCGAAGCGCTGGCCGGGAATTTGCCTCCGGCCGAAGTCGCTTGGGACGGGGCGGATGAGGCGGGCGAACTCTTCAGAGACGGCGGCGCGCCGGGCGCCGGGTCGGCGGAGCGTCCTGCGCCGACGGCGACGGCGACGCGGGTACCGGCCGAATATCTTCAGGTGGCGCAACGGGTGGCCTGCCACCGAAATCCGGCGCGCTGGGCTTTGCTTTACCGGACGTTGTGGCGCATCACGCGCGGCGAACGTCATTTGCTGCGGGTGGCGACCGACCCGGACGTGCACGCGCTCCACCGGCTCGACAAAGAGATCCGCCGTGACCTGCACAAAATGTGCGCCTTCGTGCGCTTCCGGTCGGTGCAGCGCGCGGACGGCGACTGGTTTACAGCGTGGTTCCAGCCCGCCCACCGGATCGTGCGCCTGAATGCGGCGTTTTTCGTGGACCGGTTCGCGCAGATGCGTTGGTCCATCCTCACGCCGGATGAGTGCGCGCATTGGGATGGGGAGGCGTTGGCATTAACCCCCGGGCTGAAACGCGACCCGTTCGATTCGCCGGACGCGTTGGAGGACCTCTGGAAGACCTATTACGGCACGATCTTCAACCCGGCCCGCCTGAAACCGAAGGCGATGCTTGCCGAGATGCCGAAGAAATATTGGGCCAACCTGCCTGAGGCGGCGTTGATCCCTTCGTTGCTGCGGGAGGCGCCTAACCGGACCGCAGCCATGCTTGCCGACGCCCGACAGAAAACGGCGGTGGTGCAGGCGGTTCACGCCGAGCCCGTGTTGCCGAAGGAAGGCTCGTTGGCGGCGCTTTCCGAAGCCGCCCGCCATTGCGCCGCCTGCCCGCATGCCGCCCGCGCCACGCAGGCGGTGTTCGGCGAAGGCGATCCGTCGGCGGAGGTTGTCCTCCTAGGCGAGCAGCCCGGCGACCAAGAGGACCGCGCGGGCCGGCCGTTCGTGGGTCCGGCGGGCACCCTGCTCGATCGCGCGTTGGCGAAGGCGGGCTTGGACCGAACGGCTCTGTACGTCACCAACGCGGTCAAGCACTTCAAGTGGGAACCTCAGGGCAAGCGGCGTCTCCACCAGAAACCGAGCGCGCGCGACATAGAATGTTGCCGGCCATGGTTCGAAGCGGAGATGAAGGCCTTGCAGCCCCGCATCCTGGTTTGCCTGGGCGCCACGGCGGCCCAGGCCGTCTACGGACCGCAAGCGCCGAAAGTCCGCGATGTTCGTGGCGAGTGGCGCCGTTCGGCGCACGCGCCGCTGACCTTAGTAACGACTCACCCGTCAGCCATTCTCCGGATCGCTGACCCTGACGAGAGGGCGGCGGCGTTCGACGGGCTCGTGGGCGACCTGTCTTTGGTGGCCGACGTGGTGGCGCAGCGGCGGATGACTGGGGAAGCGGTGACGACACCAAGCTGATCCAGACGTGGCGGCCCTGGCCGAAGGACTTCTTGTGGTAGGGCAAGGCGAGTCTTGCGAGACGCCGCCACGGCTCACACAATCCTGGCAGCTGGCCCCACCCCCGTTCGGGCCGGGTTTTCGCCCCACCGGGTGTTGGGGTTGGCCGCGCTGCGGAGGTCAGGGGTTTCGCCTCACGCCGCTTGCTTGCCCGTTGGCGTACCCTTTTCGGATTTGCCATCCGTCGCGACGGCTTTGTCCGCGAGGTTGACCAACGTTTCGGCGAGTTTCTCGTCGCCTCGGCCGTGACCGGCGGCGCGGGCAGCGTTCTCCTGTTTGCGCAGGCGACGCTGCAGGAGCGCCAAAACGGCAGCCTCTTCGGGTTTAAGGTCCCGCAGTTCCTCGGCCAGGGCCTCGTCGGCCTCTTCGCGCAATTGGTGGACCAGGGTGCCTTCCATGTAGGAATCGATCACGGAGGGGTGGACGTAACACTTTCGGCAAACGGCCGGCGTGTTGCCCAGCATCCGTGACACCGATTCAATGGCGGTGACCACGTTCTTCTTCGCTTTGGCTTGGGAATCGACTTCTTCAAACTCCTGCAGCGCCAAGGCGGCCAAGACCGTGCCTGACCACGTCCGGAAATCTTTGGCGGTGAACGGCTGGCCGGTGATCTCCTGCAGGTAGACGTTCACGTCGTCCGAATCGACCTCGACCGGTTCACCGTCTTCGCCAAGGTATTGAAACAGGTGTTGGCCGGGCAAGTCCTGGCACTTGGCCACCACCCTGGCCAAGCGACGGTCAGCCACCGCGATTTCGTGCTGTTTGCCGCTTTTGCCGCGGAAGCGGAACCGGATGGTGGACCCTTCGACCTTAACGTGCCGGTTGCGCATCGTGCTGAGGCCGTACGAACGGTTGGTCTTGGCGTATTCCTCATTGCCGACGCGGATCCTGGAAACCTCCAGGAGTTTCACCACCGTGGCCAAGACCCGCTCGCGCCCCAAACCTGGCTTGGCTAAATCCTCGGCCACCCGGGCGCGGATCTGCGGGATGGCCCTGCCAAACTGCATCATGCGTTCGTATTTGTTCTCATCCCGCACCCGGCGCCAATCGGCATGGTAACGGTACTGCTTACGGCCTTTGGCGTCCCGCCCCGTCGCCTGCAGGTGGCCGTTGGCGTGAGGGCAAATCCAGACGTCCTCGTACGCGGGGGGGATGGCGAGTGACCGGATCCGCTTCAGGGTCCGCTCGTCCGTGATCTCCTGACCTTGGGGGTTGCGGTAGACGAACTCGTCCCCGCGACGTTCGCGGCGGATGCCGGGCCTCTCGTCGGAGACGTAACGCAAGCCCACGGCTTGGGCGTCGATTTCGGGTTGGTCGGCGGTGACAATCGGCTGCTCTTCAGACATACTTCAATCCCTACGCATCCTGGCGGCGCGGGGAGACCGACAGGATCGTCGGATCGCCGCCGCGTGGATGTCTGGGTCGGTGACGGCCGCACCCAGGTCCGCGGTCCGCGCCGTCACTCGGCGGAAGAGATCGGGTCCAGCACGTACTCGGGCACCACGCCGCGTTCCGGTTCGGCCATCAACTGCATCGACTGCGGCATAACTGGACCGAAGATGGTTGCAAACGAGGTGTCGGCGGCGTCGCGGCCGATCCCGATGCGGACGAAGCTCGTCTGCGGCGCGAGCCGGGTCGCGTCGAAGAGGTACCAACGGTCGCCCAAATACGCCTCGAACACGGCGTGGAAGTCCGGCGGTTGCAGGCCGTATGCGTACGCGCTGACGAACCGGGCCGGGATGCCCAGCGCGCGCGTGAGCGCGATGCCTAAGTGTGCGTAATCGCGGCACACCCCTTGGCGTTCCGTGACGGTGTCAAACGCCGAAGTCACGGCCGTGGTGGTGCCCCGTTGGTAGGCCACCTTTTCGCGGATCCAATTGCAGATGTGGGTGACCAATCCGAACCCGCTAAGGCCCGGGGAGAAGAGGTCGGATTGGGCGAACCGGAACAGGCTGTCCGACTGGCAGTACCGGCTTGGGGAGAGGTAGGTCAGCACCTCCGGGGGAAGTTCTGCCAGGGTGCGCACCGGCAGCTCGCGGGTCTTAGAGAGTTCGGGTTGAACGTCGACCAGGGCTTCGTAGCGCAAGCGCAGCGTCGGACCATGGCTGGTGGTGCGGTGAAACTTGCCACCGTTCCAAAGGTGCTCCTGCGGTGGCGACCCGCCTTCAATCTCGAGGTGTTCGTCGATCACCCGCTGAAAACGGTTCTGCGCCGCGGCGACGTTGAAGAGAAAGGAAGCGGGCGCTCCCACCGTGTACCCCAGCTCTGCCCGAACCTGGAATTGCATGAGACAGCTAGCTACGCGCAGGCGCGGACAAGGACCAGCGGAAACGGTGCGGCGGGGTCAATCGCAGATAGCAGATCGCAAAACGGGCAGGAGGCGGGGACGCCCGCGCTTCCTTAGGTCTCGGCGGAGCCGCCGGGCGTTGTTCTCCACGGAAAAACGCCTCACCCCCAGACGGCGATCAGTCGCCTCACCCGGCGTTCACAGGTATGCCAACCACCATCGGCGGTGGGTCGCCTTGTAGTTGCCGTACCCGCGGCATGCCGGGTAAAGCGCTAAGACCACGGCGCCGGTGATCCCGCAGACCACACCCAGCCCGAGGCCGTAACCGTCGGGGTGCCCGGGCAGGGTTTCCGACCACATCACCACCGGCCCGCGGTAAAGCCATTCCGCACGGCCGTACCGGCACCACGCGATCGCCACCGCCAGCCCGTGGATCAAAGGGAGGTGCACGACGTAGAAAAAGAAAGGGACCCGACCGAACGTAGCCAAAAAGCGTTGGCCTACCTCCGGCAGGAGCGTCAACAGGCGCCAGCAAAGCAGGGAAAGCCCGAGCGTCATCAGGAGGAAGCCGGGCGAAGGCGGGTACTTCTCGCAGTTGACGAAAGCGGCGAGGGACGGCCAGAGACCAGGCGACAAGGACCGGGGCGCAGGCGTCGGGTCCACCGGCAAACCGCCCGCCCGCAGCGCCGTGAAGACGAGCAGGAGGCAGAGGCCGGCGGGCGCCAATGCGCGGGACGGCTCGGGCGCCGGTTGCCCGCGGGACGCCGCCGCATCCCGGCGGTGTTGGAAGACCCAGCCGCCCACGTACCCGAGCGCCATGACGCCGAACCACGGCAGCACCGGGTAGGAGACGTAGAACCGGTAGTCCGGGGCGAGCCGCAGTTCGTCCGAGCGCAGGAGCAATGTCCACCACGGTTCGGGTCCGGCCAACGCCGCCAGGAACGGGTGCCCGAAGGCGAAGAGGAGGCCGAGCCCGACCAGCTCCCCAAGAGGCCTCCGCAGCCAAATGCAGCCAGCCAGGAGGATCATGGATCCGCCGACGCCGAAGAGCACGCCGGCGTTCATGAACCGGTAATCGAAATTGAAGTACCAGCCGAAACAGCGGATGACCGTCGCTTCGGCGACGATCAAGAAAACGCCGCGGAGGGCCAACGTGCGGCAGAAGCGGTGCCGCTCGGGGGGCCCGGGCGGCAAGCGGGCTTGCGCCAAGGCAGCGGACAATCCCGCGAGGAACACGAAGGTCGGCGCGCAGAGGTGGGTCACCCACCGGCTGAGAAACAAGCCCGGCGAGGCATGCGCGACGTCGAGCGCGTCAATCGTGTGGTCCCCGAAAAAATCGCGGGTGTGATCCAAAGCCATCAGGATCATCACCCACCCGCGCCACGCGTCGATCGAGGTGAGCCGCGGTTTGGAGGGTTGCGCCAGGACCGGCGCGCCGGGCGCTGCCTCAGGCGGCGACGGCGACGTCCTCGCCTTGGATGTAGGTACGACCTTTATAAAAACGCGCGAAGAAGATGTAGACGACTGAGGTGACCAACATCGCCAGGGTAAAAAACCGGAAATAGCCCGAGCCCTGCGGGATGATGGTGGCCATCCACGCCGTGAATTGATTACCTGCGCTCACCGCGAACAGCCAAGCCGCCATCACCAGGCTTTTCATCTTCCGCGGCGCCTGCGTGTAGGAGAACTCCAAGCCGGTGATCGACACCATGGCTTCGCCCGCGGTGAGCAGCACGTAAGCCACCATCTGCCACCAGACCGTCGGGTGATCGCCCGCTTCGATGCGCGTTTGGACCCACCAGATCACGGCAAATGAGGCCGCCGTGAGGAACAGCCCGATGCCGATTTTGCGCAGCGGCGTGAGGGGGAAAAACCGGCTGATGGCCGGATACAGTCCGTAGTTAAACAATGGAATGAAGACCAGGATCAGGATCGGGTTGGCGATCTGGACCTGTTCCGGCAACAGGGTGTAGCCAAAGACGTTGAGGTCGAGGTTCTTGGCTTGCAGCGTCCATTCGCCCCCGGAGCTTTGGTCCCATAGGGCCCAGAACATGGCGATGAAGGCGTAAACGATCGCCAAGCGGGCGAGGGCTAGTAGACCCTCTCGGCTGAACAGTTCGCGCAGGAACCCAACGCCCCCAGGGGGCACGTGCACGAATTTTTTGCGACCCATCCAAAACACGACCGTTGCGATCACCATGAAAATCCCAGGCAAGCCGAAGGCGTAGCGGGCGCCGTATTTTGGATCGTTGAGCAGGATCGGGCAAACCCACGTCGAGATGAACGAACCGGCGTTGATGGAGAAGTAGAACCAGCCAAACACCTTTGGCAGGAGGTGTTGGTTACCTTGGCCGAACTGGTCGCCGACGTGCGCGGAGACGCACGGCTTGATCCCGCCGGCGCCCAAAGAGATCAGGCCGAGGCCAAAGAACAGGCCAAGCCGGGTGTCGTCCAGGGCGAGGGCAAAGTGTCCGAGGCAGTAGACGATCGAGAGCCAAAGGATGGTGCGGTATTTGCCCAACACCCCGTCGGAAAGGATCGAGCCGAGGATGGGCAAGAAGTAGACCGCGGCGACGAACTGATGGAAGTAGAAGGACGCCTCGCCGTTGTTCATTGGTGCCCGTTGCCCGGCACGGTTGAGCAGGTAGCTCGTCATGAACACGATCAGGATCGATCGCATCCCATAGAAGCTGAACCGTTCCGCGGCTTCGTTCCCGATGATGTAGGGAACGCCCGACGGCATGCGCGTCAGGGTTTGGTCCGGCCACGCCCGGTAACCGTCGTAGGTCTTCGGGGCGGCGGGAACCGCGGCGGCGCTGGTGAAAGTCGGTTCAGCCATGAAACCGACATTAGTGGCGTGGCACGTTCCCCTTTGCAACGGCAAAGGAGCGCGCCGCCCGCCGGGTGGCGGTGGATCCTTCAGGGGAGCGCGGGCGTCCCCGCCCGTCACGGGAAGTGCAGCCGTAACCCTTGCCCCGGCCCGGCCCGGCCCCAGGTGGTGTGCCGGCAGGGACGCCGGCGCTAGCCTGGGAATCTGCGCGGTTCCGGAACGGGCGGGACGCCCGCGCTCCCCTTGCCCGGCAGGGCGCGCCGTGTCCATCAACGGCGCGCCTTACCGCCTCGCCTTACCGCACCGGGATAGCCGCCGGCTGGTTGCGCGGGTCGCGGGCCACGTTCTCCGTCGGCACCACCCGCTCTTCCTCCTGCGCGCGGGCGGCCAAGTAGGCGATGACGGCGATGCCGGTCTTATTGATGACGTCCGCAACCGAGAAGGCGATCTGCAACCAATCGCGGTTCAGGCCAGGGAACGCCGACGCCAAGATGTAGCCGATGGGGTAAACGCCCCAGAAGGTCACGACGGACAAGGCCATCAAGCGGAAGGCGCGACGTTCGTGCATGGTGGCGCGCGCGGCGTAGCGCGGCCCAATCTCCCTGAAGAGGATGTAGATGACCACTAGGTAGCCGAGCGTGGAAACCGTGCCCCAGAAGTAGTGCGGACCGGCGTAGATGGCGTCTCCCGGCCCGACGCGCTGTTCGCCGACGAAGCCGGTGAAGATCATGAAGAGGTCCGCGGCGATCAGGGCGGTCAACGGCCAAGCGATCTCGCGGGGTTTGACGTTTTGCGTCAAGGCGATCTTGACCAAGAGCAGGGGCGTCGTCACCGCCCAGTCCATGTACCGGAACTGGCCGATCTCGATCCAGGCGCGTTGGATGATACCCTCGCGTTGGCCCGCATCGGTGACGGGGGCGAGCAGCAGCAGCATCGCTTCGTATTTGCTCCGGATGACGAAGTAGGAAAGCCCGGCCACCGCCGCGATGCAGGCGGAGATCACCATCGAGGAACGGTGGTGCAACGGGACCTCGTTCTTCGTCGCCAAGCTGAAGATTGTGTTGGCCACGAAGGTGAACGCCGTGACCGTGATGACGAAGTAGGTAACGGTGGAGAGCAAGCCGACTTTGGCCGCGCTCGACGCGAGCGTGAGTGGATCCATGGCCCTGGATACGCGGGCGGCGACGGGGATGGAGGCTAAGAATCGGGGGGAACGCCGGCACCGATGGCTCTCTCAGAGCTTTCCTGAAGCCGGCCGGGGCGCTCGCCTCGTCCGGAACTAAAGGGTGCGGAACCGGCTCCAGAACGGCAACTCGCGACCCGCCCGGTTCAGCCGCTCATCGAGGGTCCGGTACTCGGGGCAATGGCTGCCGACAAGGTTCCAAAACCGTGCGGAATGGTTCAGTTGACGGATGTGGCAAAGCTCGTGCACGAACAGGTACTCGACCAATTCCGGGGCTACCAAGAGAAGGCGCGCGTTCAGGTTGAGGCGTCCTCGGGAAGAGCAACTGCCCCAACGGGACCGTTGCAGGCGCACGGTGACCCCGCCGTGCAAAAACCCGAGCCGGTCAGCCAAGCGGCAAAGCCACGGCACCAGCAACTCCTGGGCGCGGCGCTGGAGCCAGCGCTGCAGGGCCGACGTCCAGAGTTCGAGTCGATCGATGCTGCCCCGCAGTTCCAGGCGTTGTGACGCAGGGTATTCGCAGACGTGCACTTCGGCATCAAAGGTCCAAAGGCTGCGGACCTCCCACCGCTCACGCACCGCCGGAAGGTGAACGACGGACGGCATCCCGCGTTCCCGGTCCTCCGGCCGGGCCGCCAGGCGCGCCTGCGCCCCGCGGATCCAATCGGCGTGTCGGGCGAGGAACGGCGCGACCTGCGCCCGGGTAGCGTCCGGGGGGAGCACGACCTCCACCGTGTCGGCGCTGAGCACCCGTAAGATCAGGCGCCGGGCGCGCGGGCTCCGGCGGACCCGCACCTGCAGGGTCGTCCCGGCAAACCCGAGCGTTGGCGCCACCGCCATTCCGTCTGTCTGCCCGCGGGCGTTCACGCGCCGCAAACCCTTTCCCAATTCCACTGGCCGGTACCCTGCGGGACCCAAACCCCTGTTGGCATGGGCGAGCTTTTAGCCAAGGCTGCTGGAGAAATCAAGCCGCCGGCAAGGGCGGGCGCCGCCCGGGTTTGCGGCCTTGCGCTAGCTACCTCACCGGCGGCTCCATCGCCCCGAGGGGCCGGGACAGGAGGTTGACCGCATGGCGGAATTCCATTTCGTCGAGGACTAACTTTGGCCCCGCCGCGCGCATCGTCGGCCTGGACATGGCCCCCGCCTTCGCCGGCCCTTCCAGGCTCTACGCCGGGGGAAGCGGCTTGCCGAGGATCGCCACCGCTTGCCAGAGCCGCGGCTGGCCCTCCCAAGGTGCCTCGTCGCCGCCGATGAAGACCGGCGCCTCGAAGCCGAGCCGCCGCGCGAAGGCCTCGATCGCCTGCCGCTCCAGGAAGGTGTTGAGGGGCGGGCGCGAGGACGTGCGCTGCGCGTTCACCACGCCTTCGAAGGCGCCCCAGTGCTCGGGGTTCGCGAATTCCAGGAAGGAGAGCACCACCTTCCCGCCCGGGCGCAGGACGCGCCGTGCGTCCTCCAGGTAGAGGTACGTCTCCTCCGGCAGCAGGTGCGTGAACACCGAGAAGGCGCCGACCATGTCCGTCGAAGCGTCCGGTCCGGGGAAGGTCAGGCTCCGGTTGAGCTCGAAGCGGTAGTGCCCGGGGCAGATCGACCGCGCGTAGTCGAGCAGGGCGGGAACGACGTCCAGCCCCAGGTACTCCACCTCCATCGCGCGCGACAGTGCCTGCGCGAGGCGGCCCGACCCGCAGCCGAGGTCGACGAGGCGCATGCCGTCCCGGAGCCCGGCGTGCCGCAAGACGGCGACCTCGATCGGGCCGATGACATCCCAGCTGCCGCCGACGGCGAGCTCCATGGCCTCGCGGCGCGGATGTCGCGCGAGGAGCCCGTCGACCCAGCGGACGTAGTCCTCGACGAAATGGAATTCCGCCATGCGGTCAACCTCCTGCCCCGGCGGGCCGGCGACCCCGGTCGGGACCCGCCGTGCTCGCCCCGCCCGCCGCGCTCGCCCCCCCCGCCCCCGCGGCGAACGTCGGGCGGAAGCGGTCGGTCCGCCCGCGCGGCCGGAGGTGGTGCAGGTTGTGGTAGAGCCCAAAGT
>CAXUNV010000070.1:0-1229 GCA_964252355.1 uncultured Chthoniobacterales bacterium
CCCTTGGCGCAGGACGGCGTTGCCGGCTTCCGAGAGGCTGGCCAACGGCGTGTAACGCGGCCCGCCCGAACCCGTGGCGGAGGGGGTGCGCACACCGCCGAGGAGTTCGTAGGCCAACCGGGCAACCTGCACCACCGGCCGGGGCGCGATTTCGCCGGTGGCGAGGTCGACGAGGGTTTGGGTCGGTTCGGCCAACCGCGAGTTTTGGAAAGAGGACGGGTGCAGCGGGTCGATTTTTATCACGAACGGCGGCCAGCCCGTGACGTTCGCGCGGACCAATTCGCTGAAAGGCGGGGCGCCGGCGGGCAGTTCGACCAGGATGGCGCGGAGTTGCAGCGCCTCGAAGGAGAGCTGGCGATCGGCCAAAAAATCGAGAAGTTTGGACGCGGGCCGCAGCAGCCGGTCGGTCTCGGCCCAGAGGAGTTCGCGCCGCGTGCGAAGCAACTCCTGCAACGAGAAGCCGTTCACCCAGTCGCCGACGAGCATGAGGCCGCGCTCGTGTTCCTCCAACCCGTGCACGGCGAGGACGTTGGGGTGGTGGATGTTTTTCACCCGGGCCACCTCCTGACGCATGGCCTCAAGCCGCTCGGGCTGGTGGCGCCCATCGGCCGGGAGGGGGCGCAAGGCGACGGTGCGCTGGGAGAGGAGATCTTTGGCCCGGAACAAGGAACGGTCGGTCGGCGAGGGGCCGAGCAGTTCGTAGCGCCCGCGGATGACGCGCCCGGTGGCGAACCCGGAAGAACTGCCGGTGCCCGGGGCGTCGCCCGTCGGCGCGCCCAGGGCGAGGGTCGGGCTGTTGCCCTGCATCTCGGTGATGAGATCGTCCAAGGCGGCCTTGAGGTCCGCGGGCGTTTGGACCCGGTCCTCCGGCCGTTTGGCGAGCAACCGGCGGAGCAGGTCGGCGACGCGCGGCGGCAGCTGGGCGAGGACGTCGCCGGGCAGTTCCTGACCCAGGTGCTGGTGAATGACGCTGGCCAGGCTGCCCTGGAACGGGGGACGGCCCGTGAGGGTGTACCAGAGGGAAGCGCCCAGCGAATAGAGGTCCGAGCGGATGTCGATCTCGCGTTCTTCCAGCTGTTCCGGGCTCGCGAAGTGCGGGGTGCCCACAAACCCACCGAGGGTGACGGTGACGGACCCGTCGGCCGCGGCGGCGAGCGATTTGGCCAAGCCGAAATCGATGACCTTGACCAGGAGGTGGTCTTCGTCGTCGTCGCGCACCAGCATGATGT
>CAXUNV010000070.1:1239-1461 GCA_964252355.1 uncultured Chthoniobacterales bacterium
GGTTTGATGTCGCGATGGACCAAGCGCTGGCGGTCGGCGGCGATGAGGGCGCGCGCGACTTGGCGGGCGATGCGCAGGGCGACGTCGGTGCGCAGGGGCCCTTCCCGGGTGACGCGGGCTTCGAGGGTCTCCCCGTCGACAAACTCCATCGCGTAGAAGAACGCGCCGTCGGCATCGGCCAGGGGGAACCCCCGGGCCCCCGTGGGGGGGCCCACCGGGGGG
>CAXUNV010000070.1:1471-10037 GCA_964252355.1 uncultured Chthoniobacterales bacterium
AGGTGGAACACCGTGGCCACGTTGGGGTGCCGCAGCTGGGCGGCGGCGCGCGCCTCACGCAGGAAACGCTGCCGGGCGGTGTCGCTGTTGAGGTATTGGCTGCTGATCACCTTGAGGGCGACCTCGCTGCGGAGGCTGGTGTCGGCGGCTTTGTAGGTCACCCCCATGGCGCCTCGGCCAAGCTCCCAGAGGGAACCGTCCGGATGGCGCAGCACTTGGTAATGTTGGAATCGGTCGGCGTCGGCCGCGGGGGGCATAGTCGGTGATTCTTTCCCCCTGCTACTGCGGGGTGTCGATCGTGATGCGGTTCGGATCCGTGGCGCTCGGCTCCCGGTAAATGCTTGGCGGGTTAGACGAAAGGACTTTGTAATTGGTCAGGACGAACTCCGGGTAGAACCGGTTGGAAGCCGGTTCGTACACCCGGTCGGGCGAGAAATAACCTTCCAACCGGTATTCGTAGTTGTTGTCATAACCGATGGCGTTGGCCTCGCGGTCGGGCGCATGCAGCCGTTGTTCGTTGAACATCACGAGTTGGGCGGTCGACCAGGGCTGGCGGGGTTTGCGCACGTAACCCCAAAAGAAGTAGGAACGGCGGTAGAAGCGGCGGCCGACGAAATAGTTGCCGGGCGGTTCGCTGGCGATCGCTTGGTTGAGGGCGGCGCGCCGAGCGGTGTCGGGCGATTCGGTCGCGCACCCCGCCAAAAGGGTGAACAGCACGCAGGCAAAGGCGAAGCCTCGGAACTTCATAGGTAGGGGAGACGGCTCCAGAAGCCAGCCGCTTTAGTGGTCATGGGCGCGGGCACGAATCCGGTCGAGCAATCCCGGGGCTGCTTTGACTTCGTCGACCAAAGCTTCGATGGCGTGCAAGGTGGGCGGGCTGATGTGGTGTTCCATCCCTTCGACGTCGTGGTAGATGACTTCTTCATCGACGCCGAGCATGCGGAGGAAATCGGTGAGCAGATGATGCCGGCGCATGATGTTGCGCGCCAGGGTCTCGCCGGCGGTGGTTAGGACCAAGCCGCGGTACTTCTCGTACTTGAGGAGGCCTTCCGCGTCGAGGCGTTGGACCATGTTGGTGACGCTGGCTTGGGAGATGCCCAGCCCGTTGGCGATGTCGGCCACCCGGGCGTAACCCTTCGTGTTGATGAGGTCGAGGATCTGTTCCAAGTAATCCTCGACGGTCGACGAGCGGGCGGCGGCCGGCTTCATGGGCATAACCCGTGACTATGGTGGAACCGGCGAAGCGGTTCAATGCCGGAGGCGACAAGCCACCGGATCCCTCATCCACCCGAGCCAGGAAAACCCCGGCCGGTCCGTCGTTGCAATCTCGGCGTGGACCGCGCATGGTGGTCCGCGCCGATGCGATCGCGTTGGGGAACCTCCCTTTGTCTGTTGGCCCTCCTGCAAGTTTTGGGGGGCCACTGGGCGTTGCTGCAGGCGGGCGCATGGGTGGGCATGGCCGTGCAGTACAGTCGGGACTCCGGCGTGCCGGCGGGCTTGGAGCAGACGTTTGACGGCGCGCACGCGTGCCCCGTCTGCAAAGCCATCCAAGCCGGGAAACGGCACGAGGGCAAGGCGCTGCCGCGCTTGGCGGCGGAACTCAAGCAGGAGTTCGTCAAGACCGCGGAGACGTTCCTGTGCCGGCCGCGCTGGGTGGCACGGACCTACCCGAGGTTTCTCTTGAATTACCCGACGACTGCCGTGCTCCCCGCGGTACCGCCACCGCGACGGCTGGGTTGACCCGCACGGGGCGTGGCCGACGGGCGCGTCGGCCGTACCCCGCGCGTTCGCCGCGTCTTCCCAGCGTCTGTGTCGTCCCTAACTCCACCCACCACCGGGTGGCGCCGCGCCGCGTGCCGGCCGCCGCCTTTTCCCATTTCCCTTCACATGCCTTTTCGATTCGCTCCGCTACGTTTCGCCCTGCCGTTGTTGGCCGTCTGCGCTGCCCTAGGCGCCGCCGTGGCCGTCCCGCGTGCCGCCCTCGCCCACGGGTTTGCCGGCAACCGCTTTTTCCCGGCCACCTTGGCCACCGACGATCCGTTCGTCGCCGACGAGTTGTCGCTGCCGACCGTGCAAGCCATCCGGCAACCGGGCGATCCGCCGGCCAAGACGGTCGACGTCTCCACCGACCTCGCCCTGCGCCTCACCCCGAACGTCGGGGTGGAAGCCGGGGAGACTTACTCCCTGCAGAAATCGCCCGGCTCACGCCTGCGCACCGGCTTCGGCAACCTTGAAGTCGGGGGCAAATACCAATTCCTGATCAGCGCCGAGCACGAAACCATCCTGACGCTCGGGGTCGACGCCGAGATCGGCGGGACCGGACGGCGCTCGATCGGCGCGGACCGCTTCAGCACCGTGACGCCCACCTTTTTTTTCGGCAAAGGGTTTGGCGACCTGCCCGACACCCTTTGGGCGCTCCGCCCCCTGGCGGTGACCGGTGTGGTGGGCGTTTCGTTCCCGACCCGGGCAGGGGTCCGCGACGGCGACGACGTGGAACGGGTGCCCAACAACCTCGAATGGGGGATCGCGGTGGAGTACAGCCTGATCTACTTGGAGACGCAGGTCAAAGACGTCGGCCTGCGCGGGTCTTTAGCGCGACTGATCCCTTTGGTGGAGTTCGCGATGGAGACGCCGCTCAACCGCGGGCACACCCCGACGACGGGCACGGTCAATCCCGGGGTGATCTGGTCGGGCCAATATTTTCAGGTGGGCGTGGAAGCGGTCATCCCGGTCAACTCGCACACGGGCAACAACGTCGGGGTCTTGGCCCAGTTGCACTTCTACCTGGATGACGTGCTGCCAAAGGTCTTCGGCAAACCCCTGCTGGCAAACTGGCCATGAGGACCCTGCGACAGGTCGCGTTGGCGCTGGGCCTATGCGCCGCGGCGGCCTCCACCAGTTGGGCGCACGCCTTCCTTGACCATGCCGAACCGGCCGTCGGGAGCCAAGCGCACGGCGCACCGACAGCGGTGAAGCTCTGGTTCACGGAAAAGGTGGAGCCGGCCTTGAGCCGGGTGCAGGTCTTCGACGCCGCCGGCCGCGAGGTCGACCGCAAAGACGGTCGTCTTGATCCGGCCGACGGCCGGATCCTGTCCGTGTCGTTGCCCGCGCTGTCGCCCGGCAAGTTCAAGGTGGCTTGGCGCGTCGTCGCCGTCGACACCCACGTCACCAGCGGATCCTTCAACTTCGAGGTGCTCCCCTGAAGCGCCCGAGGCAACGCCCGTCCGCGGACAAACGCCGCGTCGGAGCCGATCCGCCGTTGGCAGGTGGCCGAATCGACCAAAACCAAGCGGTCCGATGAACCTTCCCCTGATCCTGGTGCGTGCCCTGCACTGGGCGGCGTGCCTGTTATTGGCTTCCTCAGAAGTTGCGCGGACCACCCTGCTGCCGTCGTCCGGGGTCGGGGAAGGGATTGAGGTACGGGTTTGGCGAGGAGCGTTGGCGGCTCGCTTGGACGCCCTCGCTTGGGTGGCTTGGGCGGTCGCGGCGGTTTCTGGAGTCGTGTGGGTTTTTTTGACGGCCGGGGAGATGGCGGACTGGGACCTGCCGACGGTGGGGGTCGTTTTGACCGGCACGGGGTTTGGGCGCGTGGCGGGCCTGCGTCTCACGTTAGGCAGCGCGTTGGGTGTGGCCCTTTGGCGGGCCAAGCGGTCCGGCGCTCCCAGCCCGGTCGGGCGCGGTCTCGACATCGCGACGGTTCTCCTGGCGATCGCCCTCACCGTGACGCTGGCCTTTACCGGTCACGCGGCAGCCGGGCCCGGGCTCGGCCCCTTAGCCACGTGCCATCTTTGCGTCGATTTGGCCCACTTGGCGGCTGCGATGGTCTGGCCCGGGGGCTTGGTCCCTTTCGCCCTGCTCCTACTCAGGCCCCGGACACGCGCGGACCGAGACGTCCCGGAAGTCCGCCGCATGGTGGCGTGCGCCACCCGGCGTTTCTCGAGCGCGAGCGTCGTGGCCGTCGCGGCCCTGGGGATCACTGGCCTGGCCAACGCCTGCTTCTTTCTCCATGACTTGCGAGAAGTTTGGCAAACCCCTTACGGGCAGGTATTGGCGGTCAAATCCTCCCTGTTTGCGGTCATGTTGGCATTTGGCGCGTGGAACCTTTGCGTGCTCCGACCCCGGCTCGACGGAGAGGCGCGCGCAAGCCGGGATGGGACGGAGGGAGACGGCGCACCCCGAGCCCTGCTCGGCAGCGTGCTCTGTGAGGTGGCGCTCGGTGCGGCCGTGCTCGGGGCCACGGCCGTGCTCGGGATCTCGGCGCCGCCGCAGCCGTGAACGGGCTTAGACGTGATGCAGGCCAAAGGGCGAAAGCCAAAGGGGAACGCAGAAGGCAAACGGTGCCCGGCGGAGCCGCCCCAGGATCGTCCTGACGGGCGTCGAGGTGGCCCGCTCGCACCGGTGCGCGACGCCCGTGCTCCCCTGGGCGCGCCGGGACCGTTTTAAATCTTTTCTAGCGACAAGGCGGCGATCGCTTGGTTGTAGCCGACGGTGGTGACCAAAGCGTGGCGAAAGGAGCTTGTCCGGGTTTCGCGGTTGACCGTTGGACACCGATCCCCAGACGCAACCGTGCCCGGCACGGTCCCATGCCGCAGGGCAAGCGTCGCCAACGCCGCGAGCAGAACGCCCCCCGCCCCCAGCGGATCGCCCAAGGCCGGCTTGGGGGCGTAGACCGGCGCCGCCAGGTTCAATCGGGCGAACGCCTCCGCTTCGACGGCGTCTGCAGCCGTGCCGTTGGCGCTGGTGACGAGTAAATCGGAACTCCCGCCAGCCAGCGTTTCCGCAAAGACCGAGGGTGCCACCGCCAGGGCGTCCCTTCCGGAAAAGTAACTTTGCCCCGGGTGAGCCTGCCGGATGCAGACGCCGGCGCGCGCCTCGCGAGAAAGGAGCAGCGCGGCGGCGCCTTCCCCAAAGACCAACCCGGTACGGACGCCGTAGGCTTCGCACCGACCATCGCGGCTGGCGAGGCGCCACGTCGCGAACGCGTCGGGTAACAGCCAGTCCGACTCCTCCGTACCGACGACGAGGACGCTTTCCGTGTCGGGGTCAAGCGCCAACAGTTCGTCCGCCAGCTGCACCGCGCTCAACCCCACGGCCGAATCGCCGACCAACGTGTAGGTCTTACCATCGAGGCCGAGCATGGCGGCGAGATGACTGGCCGGCGCGTTGAACACCGTCTCTGGAAAGAGGAGCGGGCTGGCGGCCGATGCGCCCACCGTGACGATATCATGGTAGAACCGGCGGGTATACTGCACCCCACCCGAAGAGACGCCGTAGACGATTGCGCAGCGTGAACTCCACTCAGGCGAGACGGTGACGCCTGCGTCCGCCAGGGCGTCGAAGGCGGCGGTCGCCGCGTAAAGCGACAGCGCACCCGAGCGCCGGAGGCGGGCATGACGGCCGACGTTGCCCACGAACTTAGGCGGCACCGGGCAGTAAAGGTAGGAACGATCGCCCAGCGGTTTGGGCAAGGGCACGCGAGGGGCGCACTCACCCCGGCAAAGGGCCGCAAAGGTTTCCGCGGCATTGGCCCCAAGCGGGGTGATGGCACCAACGCCCACGATGGCGCTGCTCATGATTGACGAAACAGGAGTGAAGCGTTCACCCCGCCGAAGCCGATGGAGTTTGACAGGGCGAGACGGATCGGTGCCGGGCGGGACGCGCTGGCGACGACCTCGAACGTCCAGCTCGGGTCGGGTTGCCGGAAGTGCAGGTTGGGTGGTAGGAACCCCTCGGCGATGGCCAGGAGGCAGACGACCGCCTCGATCGCCCCGGCGGCGCCCAACGCGTGACCCATCATCGATTTGGTCGAACTGACGGGTAGACCGGGCGGGAACAGGCTGGAGATGGCCGCACCTTCGGTGCTGTCGTTGAACGGGGTGCCGGTGCCGTGGGCGTTGAGGTAGTCGACCTCGGCCGGGTCGCCCCCCGCCGAAGCCAACGCGCGCAGCATCGACAAGGCCGCCCCAGCCCCCGACGGGTGCGGTTGGGTGAGGTGAAAGTTGTCGGTGGCTGCGCCGTACCCGACGAGCTCCGCGAGCGCCGTCGCGCCGCGCGCCACGACGCTCTCCTCGCCTTCCAAGACCAGCACGGCCGCCCCTTCACCCAAGACCAAACCCGTGCGATCGCGGTCGAACGGGCGGATGCGCTCCGGCGTGGACGCCTGCAGCGAATCAAACCCGACGAACACCAGTTCGGCCAGGGGATCGTACCCGCCGCAGAGCACGCAACGGTGCTTGCCGGAGCGGACCAGTTCAAAGGCGTGCCCGATGGCGTTGGCACCGGAGGAACACGCATTGGTGAGGATTTGGGCGGGTACCCGCAGCCCGAGCGCCGCCAACCCGTCCAAGATGGGCTTCTGCGGAGTGTAGTTGGCGACCCACCCGGCCCAACGCCGGCGGGAAGAGTCGTCGCGGAGTGCCTCGCGATAATACTCTTCTCCGAAGGACATCCCACCCGCGGAAGTCGCGAAAATCAGCCGCTCCGGCCGGGCGGCGCCCGAGCCGTCCGTCGCCAGCGCTTCGCGGAGCGCCTGGGTGACCATGCGCGCACTCCGGTGCAACCGGCGGGACCGGCGGTCACGGGGGAGCGCGTCGGCGAGGAAGCTTTCCGGCACTTGGCCGGCGGTCTTGCACCGGGTTTTCGACACGTCGAAGGCCGCGACCGGCGTCACCGCGTCCGTGCCGGCGCGCAATGCCTGGGAGGTTTCCGCGGCGTTTGGGCCCAGCGGCGACACCACGCCCATACCAGTCACAAATACCCTGCTTTGGTTCGGCTTTACGGAACGGAAGGAACCCGGTACGATCACGACTTTTTCCGATACATGATCCCGTCAGCAGTCGCGAGTGCCATTCCGGCTCCGCACCACCTTTCAAACCTTCCGCCGTGCTCCGGCCGGCTCAACGAAGCCGAAGCCCACGCGCTTTTCGCCTCCGCCGACCTGGACGCCCTTGCGGCCCTGGCGACCCGAGAGCGCAACCGGCGCCACGGCGACCGAGCCTTCTTCGTCGTCAACCGCCACGTGAACTATTCAAACGTCTGCATCCTGGACTGCGCGTTCTGCGCGTTCGGCAAACGGCGGCGGGATCCGGGGGCTTACGAACTTTCGACCGAGGAGATCGCGGGGCGGGCCCGGGCGGCGCACGCGCAAGGTGCCTCCGAGATCCACATGGTGGGCGGATTGCACCCGACGTGGAAGTTTGAGCGGTACCTAGAGATCTTGCGCGCGCTGCGGGAGGCCGCGCCGCAGGCGACGGTGAAAGCGTTCACGGCCGTGGAGATCCTCCACTTGGCCTGGATGGGCCGGCGGTCGCTCCGGCAAGCCCTGGAAGAGCTGCGGGACGCCGGCCTCGGTTGCCTGACCGGGGGCGGCGCCGAAATCTTCGCGCCGGCGGTGCGGGAGCGGATCTGCCGCGGCAAGGAGACGGGCGCGCAATGGTTGGAGGTGCACCGGACGGCCCACGGGCTCGGCATCCGTTCCACCGCGACGATGCTGTTCGGGCATTTGGAGAGTCATGCCGACCGGGTGGATCACTTGCGGCAACTCCGTGAGCTGCAGGACGAGACGGGCGGATTCCTGGCGTTCTTGCCGTTGCCCTTCAAGCCGGCTGCCCGGCTCAACGATTTACCCGGTCCGACCGAGGAGGAGACCTTGCGCACCATCGCGGTTTCCCGGGCGTACCTCGACAACTTTGCGCACATCAAAGCTTACTGGATCAGCTTTGGCCTGGATCTGGCGCGTCGCGCCCTCGGGTTTGGCGCGGATGACCTTGATGGGACGATCGAAGAGGAGCGCATTTACCACATGGCTGGGGTCGACACCCCTTCCGCCCAAAGCGCGCGGGCGCTGCAGGCAGCGATCAGGATGGCTGGTTACCGTCCGGTGCTGCGCAATGCCTTCTACGATGAACTCGATCTCGTCGCGTAAGGTGAAGGGCGAGACGCTTTTTATGTCGGTCGACGGTTGCTCTCCGGGCGGGTGGGCGTAGCCTGAGCGATGGGCGCACGCGCGCACGGTTCCTCCCCGAACCCACCCGAGTACAGCATCGGGCGGTTCATCTGGATGATGGGCAACGCTTTGCGTTGGAAATGCCCCACGTGCGGGAAGCGGCCGTTGTTCATCCCTTGGACCAAGGTTCGCTCGTTCCAAGATTGGTTCATGCCGTTGGACGGCTGTCCGTCGTGCGGCTACGCGTTCGACCGCGAGCCGGGTTACTTCCTGCTCTCGATTTTCGCGATCAACTACGGGGTGGGTTCGTTGCTCGGCGCGGCCGTCTACCTCATCTTGGATTTCTGGGTTCGGCTGCCCATCGGGTGGACCATTGCCCTCAGCGTGGGGCTCATGCCGTTCTTCAACTTCTGGTTTGCGCGACATTCCAAAGCCCTGTTCATCGCGTTCGACCTTTTTTTTGACCCGCACCACCGCGACGACGATGGCGGCGATCAGTCGGTGCCGGCCAAAGATGCCCCAACGCCACCGCCGGTGCTCGAACCGGTGAACCGGTGAGGGGCGCTGGGGCAACCAGCGACGCTTTCACCACTTTGCAAGCGCGGCTAGCCTCGCGACGCA
>CAXUNV010000070.1:10137-13348 GCA_964252355.1 uncultured Chthoniobacterales bacterium
CGCATCCCGTAGTTGGCGGTGGCGCAGCACCGGCCTCACCCGTGCCGTTTGCGACCCCCCGCCTTCGGTGCGATAGGCCCACGATGGACTGGTGCGTGGCGCTGATCGGCTTCATTCAACTGCATCCCTGGAAGTTCGTTGGGTTGGCCGGGAGCGCGATTTTCGGGATGCGTTTCATCCTGCAGTGGGCGGCGTCGGAGCGCGCCAAACGCAGCATCATCCCCCTGGGGTTCTGGGAGGTCAGCCTGCTTGGCAGCCTGCTCTGCCTGTCGTACTTTGGCATCTACAAGCGCGACTCCGTCGGGGTGATCCAAAACCTGTTGCCCGTGCCGTTGTACGCGCGGAATCTTTACCTGAAGTACCGCGAAGTTTTTGCTGACCGCCGCAAGCCGTTGCCGGCCCAGGCCACCGAAACGCTGGTCGACTGACGACGGCTCTCACCCTTGGAAAGGGGGTGCTCCGCATGACCTACTTAGACAACAACGCCACCACCAAAGTCGACGACCGGGTGCTCGAGGCGATGCTGCCGTTCCTGAAAGAGGATTACGGCAATCCCTCCAGCGTCTACCGGCTCGGCAAACGGGCTGCGCAAGCCGTCGGGCGCGCCCGGCGGCAAGTGGCCGAGCTGCTCGGGTGCGAACCCTCGGAAGTGCTTTTCACCAGCTGCGGCACGGAATCCGACAACAGCGCCATCGCCGCCGCCCTGTTCGTCGACCGTGACCGCAAGCACTTGGTCACGAGCGCCGTAGAACACAGCGCGATCATGAAGCACGCCGACGCCCTGGCCCGGCGCGGCTACGAGGTGACGTTCCTAGAAGTCGACGGAGATGGTCAAATCGACCTCCGGGCGCTCGAACGCGCCATCCGCCCGGACACCGCCCTGGTCTCCCTGATGTGGGCGAACAACGAGACCGGGGTGCTCTTCTCCATCGAGGAAATCGCGGACCTGTGTCGTGCGAAAGGCACCCCGTTCCACACGGACGCCGTGCAGGCAGTCGGCAAGATCCCGCTGAAGCTGTCGGAGCTGCCCATCCAGTTCCTTTCTTTATCGGGCCATAAACTGCACGCGCCCAAAGGGGTCGGCGCGCTTTACGTCAACCGGCGGGCTCGTTTTGATGCCTTCCTGATCGGAGGCAGCCAAGAGAACCGGCGGCGCGGCGGGACGGAGAACACCGCGTCGATCGTGGCCTTGGGCGCCGCCGCTGCCCTGGCCCAGGAACACCTTCCTGACGAAAACACGCGGGTGCGCGCGTTGCGGGACCGTTTGGAGGAGGGCTTGCTGGCGGCCATCCCCGGCACGGTGGTGAACGGCGACCGCACCCGGCGGCTGCCGAACACCACCAACCTTTCGATGGAGGGAATCGATTCGGAGACCGTCCTGCTGGTTTTAGACCAACGCGGGATCTGCTGTTCGGCAGGCTCGGCTTGCACCGCCGGTTCGTTGGAACCGTCCCACGTGTTGAAAGCCATGGGATTTAGCAACGATCGTGCCCGCGGCAGCCTTCGTTTCTCGTTGGGACGCTACAATACGGCCGAGGAAATCGAGGAAGCGCTGCGGATCATGCCGCGTGAGATCGAGAAGGTGCGCGCGCTGTCGAACGGCGTGTTGGCGGCTTAGCGTTGGGCGCCGGACGTTGGGAACCCGTCAGTTCGCCGCGACGGAGAGTCCTCCGCCATCGTCGAGCCGCAGGGTCAACTGGAGCCCTTGGTGACGTCCCCTGGCCAGGACGCAGGTTCCGGCTAAGTCCCGCGCGAGTTCGGTCGCTCTGCCATCGGGTTCGCGGTGATAAATCCACACGCCGACAAGTTGAATCTGGTGGGGGCCGGGCGCCAAACCCGCGAGGAGGGGCGCATCGTCCGCCACCCCGGTGGGAACCGTCAGGAACCCGACCGTTCGCCCGTCTACGGAAAGGATCATGTCCGCGGCGTTCGCGTACCCGGGCGGCAGCTGTGCCCAGCAGCGGACGGCGCCGTGCGTCGCGACGAGCGCTCTTCGCCGAAGCTCGAACCGCCTGAGGAGCGGCGGCCACGCGGCCACAGGCATTTCCCCGGATTGGGCGATGCGGAGGGCGCGATCGAGGTTTGAACCGTACCTGGCGTCAAAACGTCGGGGCCGTAGCAGCAGGTGGCGCAGGACTGCGCGCAAGGTCGCCGGCCCGTTTGGGGAACGCGCCAACTGAGCCGCCGCCCAACGGTCGGCGGCGGCTTCGGCACGCGTGTGCAAGGCCAAGTGGCCATATTCGTGGGCCAAGAAGAAGCGCCCGGCGCCGGGTGCTTCGCGCTCGATGGCCGAAACGCGCTCCGGGCAAAGGACGACGGCACCGTGCGGGTAAACGAGGTTGGGTTGGACCGCCACGCCCACGGTGCCGTGGGTGAGATGGCAGTCACGGCCCAAGTGCACCGATCGCAAGGCGCTGGGCGGCGACCAATCCGGAAACCGCCAAGCGTGGTCCACGGCAGCGGCGGGATCCGCTGCCGCGCGCGAGCAGACCGCGACCACGGCGACGCAGAGCGATGGGAGCAGGCGCAAGCGGCAGAAGGGCATGCGACGATGACCTACCGCCGCAACGTGGGGGCGGCAACCCGGCAAGTGACCGTCGCTCCGAGGACCCGTTCGTGTCCGCGCGCGCGAGCACCCATCCACTCGGGCGACCCCGCGCGACGGCTTTGGGACGGGGGGCAGAAACCGCCTTCCCAACCCTTCAAGACATGGAACAACTCTCCGCCCAAACCTTCATGACGGCCTTGCAGACCATCGAGAACACCCGCGAGGTCGGTCCGTTGGTCGAACTTTTCGCCGACGATTGCACCGTCAGCAATCTTGCCATGCGCGAACCGGCGAGCGGGCGGCAGGCGGCGGAAAATTTCTGGCAGCAGTACCTCCACGTTTTTCAGGAGATCCATTCGGAATTCTCGCACTGGATCGAGACGGACCAGGCTTTTGTGCTGGAGTGGGAATCCAAAGGCCGACTGAGCGACGGTGAACCGGTGCAGTACAAAGGGATCAGCGTCATCGAAAAGGCGGGCGATAAGGTGAAGGCATTCCGCACCTACTACGATTCGGCGACGTTCACACCGTCCGGCAAGAAGTCTTAGGGAGTTCTGCGTTCCGAGCGGCCCGGTTGGCGGTTGCCGGTGCGGCGGTCATCACCGCAGATGGGTAGGGCGAGGGGTGTTTTGCGGGACGACGCCGGGCCGGAACGAAGGAGAG
>CAXUNV010000071.1:0-12485 GCA_964252355.1 uncultured Chthoniobacterales bacterium
GCGCCACGGTGGTCATGGACAACCTGTCGGTGCACCAGGTCCGGGGCGTGCGCGAAGCCGTCGAGGCCGCCGGTTGCACCCTGGCCTGCCTGCCGCCCCACTCGCCCGACCTCAACCCGATCGAGGGGGCCTGGAGCAAGGTGAAGGCGCACCTCCGGACGGCCGCGGCCCGCACCGGCGACGCGCCGTTCGCCGCGTTGCGCGAGGCCGTCCGGAGCGTCGCGCCCCAGGACGCCCGCGGCTGGGCCCGGCACTGCGGCTACCGCTTCAGGGACGGGGAGCCGACGGATGCAAATGAGAATCGCTCTAGCGCTCGCACAGGACCCGAGGGCATCGTTCTACCGGTCTAAAAACTCCCTCAGCCGCTGGGCAAACACCTCGTAAACCAAAGTGCGCGGGGCGGCATGGACGCAGCGAATGAGACGGGTCTCGCCATCCATTTCGGACGAAAAAATGATCCGGTACGTGAGCGCCCGAAGGCGGTAAAAGCCCTGCAGCTCGCCTTCCAAAGAACGGATGTCGCCCCGGAAGTGTTGCAAATTGCGGATTGCTTGACGCAATCTGCGCCGGGGCTCGGGAGCCAAGGAACGGACGAAATCGGCGACTTGGCCGCTGACCTCAACCCTCGTGCGGATCATCCAAAACGTCGATAGGACGGTATCGGGTCTTCCCGTCTCGCGCTTGCCGGATCGCCGCCATCGCCTTCGGGTCGGCCATAATCTCGAGGGTCTCCGCAATCGCCTCCATGCGTTCGGCGGAGACGAGGTAAGCCACGGTTTTGTCCCGGCGTGTGATGGCGATGAGCGTCCGTTCCGCCTGCCTCAGGAGCGCCGGAAGTCGGGCCTGCGCATCTGTGACGGAATACGTAGTTTCCATGCAAGAAACCTATAGCTAGAGAAGGGGCAGGACAAGGATGCGCGCGGTCCGAAGAACGGCAAACGTTGCACGGCGCCCTGCGAATCAAACACCAAAGACCGGAGACCCGGAACGACTTCGTCCCTCACTCCGTCCAAGCCTGCGGCAGGTCGTGGTTGCGGTACGCCTGGATGAGCCGCTCCAGGGTCTCTATCTGCAACCGCAGTTGCTGGCCTTGATGCCCGGCCGCCACGCGGCGGGGCCGGTCCCATTCACGAATCACGGTTCGCTCCGGCACAATGTCGGCACCCCGCTCGATGGCGGCCTGCACCGACTCGAAATGGTGGTGTGTGGCGATGAAGGTTTGCTGCGGTTCAAGCACCAAGGTAAACCCATGGTCGCCGTAGGCTTCGGAGAACGCCCCATCGATGGTCACGGCTTTGCCGCTCCGCTTCAGCGGCGATTCACCCTCTTCCACTTTCACCGGCACGTGACCATTCACGATCATGCCCTCGGCCGGATCCACGCCGAACTCCTCCAGGATTTTGTCGCAAAACCAGCCTTCGTGGATCAGGCGAAAGTAGGGATTTTTGGATTCGTGGTGGGTCTTCTTGTCGTCGATCAGGTCGCGCTCGAACGTCGTGATCCGGTCCTTGCCGAAGAGGGGCGACGCCGGTCCGCTCCAAAGGTACCAGAATAGGTCCAAGTCTTCGGGGGTACGCGGTCCCGCATCCACTAAGCGGAAGACCTCGCGTTCGATCGCGTCAAAAAGCGCCCGGCCCCGGTGCGTCTTACCCGCAACCGTCATCGGCAGGTAACCCCCTTGGGCGTCGACGGGCATGCAGCCGTGGAAGATCAGGTGCCCCTCGCGCACCAGGTGCATGCGGCCTCGGGCGCTTAGCCAGCGGACGTGGTTCCAGAGTTTTTGACTGGCGTAAAACGACGCGCGGAGCCGTTGCAGGCACGCTTCCTCTTCCTCGTTCAACCGGTAAGGGTCGGCGGGATCCAGCGTCGGGAAATAGGCGTCTTTGAGCGGGTGGACGACCCCGTCGACCTCCACCGTGCCGGCCTTAAGGTCGATTCGGTGCAACAACCGGCGATGATCCATTTCCCACTCCGGATGGCGCGCGATCGCTTGGCCCTCCAGCTTGAATTGCATCACGGCCGCCGCCTTCTGCATCCGCGCCATGGCGAGCGAGTCGCGGAGCCCCGTGCCTTTGACCGTGAAAGCTTTGGCGGGATCGTCGGCGTAAACGGTGCGGGCCAGGTAGTCCAAAGGCGCCAGCGGGATGCCGTAACCCTCTTCGAGTTGGGCAAGCCGGCGGTACCGGATCGAAATTCGCAACACGTGACAGATCAGCGCCCCGTGACCTAGGGCCGCCCCGAGCCAAGCCGCGTCGTGGTTGCCCCACGTCAACGCCACGTTCGGCTGTTGCATGAGGTAATCGACCACCCGGTCACCGCGCGGCCCGCGGTCCCAGCAATCGCCGGCGATGACCAGTTCGTCGATCGCCAAGTTGCGGATCACCCGACCCGTCAGGTGCAGGAACCGGAGCACCCGGCCGTGCTGGGCCAGTTGGTCGACGATCGCGTCCGTGTAAGCGCGGTGGCGCGACGCCCCAGGCGCCTGCAGGATCTCGGAGAACAGGTCGCGGTACTCGGCCGGGAAAACCCGCGTGGCCTGTTTCAGACTCCGACGCGACGCCAAAAGCCGCACGATGTTGAAGAGCTCGTTCAACGTGCGCATGGCGTACTCCTTCTGCCCTTCCGGCGTGGGCAACACCTTCTCCAGGCGTCCAACCATTTCCGCCGGGTAAAAGATCAAGGCCAACAGGTCTTGAAACCGCCGCGGGGGCAGGTGCTCTTCGAAGAGTCGTTGGACCAACGGGCGCAGGGTGCCCGACGCGTTGTTGATCACGTGCCGCAATTTTTGGTCTTCGCCATGGACGTCGCTGATGACGTGGATCGTGCCCTGCGGCAGGGTCAACTCGGCCGAGAACCGGGCGATCTCGGCAGCCGCGGCATCGATGTTGGGCACCTCGCGAGCCAGGGCCTGGAGTGCCACGAGGTCCCGTTCGTTCGGGCGGGTTTGTCCGTCGTTCGCTGGTTGCATGGCGGTGGTCGTTGGGGGGTGTTCGGAATGGCACGACGCGTCAGAGACCGCGGTACAGCCTGCGCGTCTGCCCGGAGTTTAACCGCTCTCGGGCTTTTCGTGCATGACAAATGAAAGACGGATGTTGGAAAGCGCCTGGAAGGTCTCCGTGCCAGGCCGATGCCGACCGGTCCGCAGCCCTGCGTGCATCGGCCGGTTGCCGCTCCTGGGCTTTTGTGCCAACGACCCCTCGGGCCAAAGGCCGGGTGCCGGCCGGATCTAGGCCAGGGCGTCGCGCCGGCTGTCCCTCCGCGGCGTGCCAGTCTCGGTCTCCGGGGTGTTCGCACCACGCGGCGTCATCAGGAAGCAAACCTCGCCACCCATCCTCAAAGTCCGGCGGGATGACTGGATTTCCTACGTCGGGCCTAACTACTACCTTGTGAGTATCGACGGTTTTGGCGCATTCGGTTAAACGCCGGACCTAACCAAACGCAGGTTTCGGCGTTGCCGACATGCCGAAAGTGCCGCCCCCCCCGTCGGGGGGGGGGCCCCGGCCCATTAGGAGCCGCCGCGGCCCCCCACAGGGAATCATGCTTTCGTTCAAAAAAACAGAATTTGGGGGGGGGGGGCCGAGGCACTTTCGAAGCGGCAGCTCCGCCCAACTGGTCAACCACCACGCACCAAATCCGGCTGGAACCCGACCTATGAAAATCGTTTTTCCTCCTTCTCCACGAAGACGGGCTGACACCTTCCGACTACTTCTTTCGGGTAACTACCTTAGGAGTGAGGTGGTCGCCGCCGGTCTTGCCCTACTCTGCGGCGCGGTTGCGCAAGGGACGCCTCTCTCCATGGAGGCGGCACGTGTGAACCAACTCAACCTCGAAGCGCAGCAGGAACGCGAGTTCCGGGTACCGCCGATCGCCCCGGAAGGCACCATGGCAGCGACCGACCAACAGTCACACCTCGATGCGCTGAAGCGGCGCGGCGAACCTCACCCGAACATCGCCCTGTTCGAATCGCTGCTCGCACCCGGTCCCGCCGCGGTCCCCTTTCACGAACTGACGATCCGTCGGTCAGATCCTGCGGTCACCCGCTATTACATCGACAACGACAACGTGCCGGATTCGGTCGACGTCATCCGGTACGTTACCAGACATGGGGAACAGCCGGCGGCAATTTCCGGTCCCACCCTCCTGATGAGGCGCGACGGACGACGCCATCTCCTGGAACTCGAGAATGAGCTGCTGCAAAAGGACGAACCCGTCCTGCGTTGGGTAGGCGACCACGAACCCACCGGACCGACCGATTGGTGGAAGCTCGACGCGCCGCACGACTTGTTTTCCACCAACCTGCACACCCACGGCCTGCACGTCAGCCCGGGCGCCGAACACGACAACGTCTTTCTCTCGTTGCCGCCCCGGGAAAGCTTGCGCGCCCCGAACGAGTTGTTTCTGAGCTTCCGCCTGCCGCGCGACCACACCGCGGGAACCTACTTTTACCATGCCCACCACCATGGCGCGGTCGCCTACCAATTGCTGAACGGAATGGCCGGCGCGCTGATCGTGCCCGGCGATCCCGACAACCCCAACGACTTGGAATCGGTTCCCGAGGTGGCCAGGGCCAACCGCATCGAGGGCGTGCCAGGGGAGGTCGGCCGCATCATGCTGCTGCAGCAGTTCGTCTTTGCGAAGACCTCCCGCGTGACGGCGGACGGCGCACCGATCTGGGTGGTTGACCCGGCGGACGTCAACGACCGGGAAGAGGCCGATCCGGACAAAAACGATGCCAGCATTGTGGCCGACTTGGACCCGAATGCCCCCGACCACCCGACGGTTCTCACGACCAACGGCGTCCAGGCGCCGACGATCGGGATGAAGCGAGGCAGCCTGGAGCGATGGCGCTTTATCCACGCCGGCAAGGAGTCTGAGATCAACGCCCAGTGGGTCAAGCAGCAAGGCGATGGCTGGGTCACCGCCCCCAGCGACGCGATGGTGGCGTACGAAATCGCCGTCGACGGCACCCCCACGGGCGACCTGCTCCGTTACGACAACGCGGAAGATCCTGATGCCGGGCTAAAACATCTCCGCTTGTTTCCGGGCTACCGGAGCGACGTGCTGCTGCAGGCTGACCACGTCCAGGTCGGGGACGTCTACGCCTTGGTGACCAGAGAGGCGCCACGCCTCAATCCCCAGCGAAGGCGGCGGACGGGCAAGCCGGTCCACGTTTCGCCGGACGTGCGGCCCTTCACCATCGCGGTGGTGAAGATCACCGGCGATGGACCGGTCCAAACGTTGCCTGCCGCCGAAGCTTTCGCGCGCTGGAAACCGCAGGAGTTGACGCCCGCGGGGCCGCCACGCGCGGTCGGCTTCCACTTTATTGACACCGACGAGTTCGGCGTCTTGGACGGGCCGACGCCGGCGGCAACGCCTAAACCTTACGCCGAAACCGCCGGGCTAGAGCAGATCCCTCTGAAGATGGGTCAGGTCGCGGAATGGTCGATCAGCGTCGACGACGGTTCGCACCCGTTCCACATCCACGTGAACCCGTTCCAGGTGCGGCAACCCCTCGGACAAGACGAGAACGGCCACGACCTCTCCCGGTGGATCTGGCGCGACACCCTCTTGGTGACGGCAGGATCGCCGGTGAACGTGCGGTTTAAACCTACCGATTTTGCGGGCAGGTCGGTGTTGCACTGCCACATCCTCGATCACGAAGACCAAGGCATGATGAAGGAGATCTACATCGACAGCGATGACCCCAACGATTTCCCGGAGCTCCGGTTCTTGAGGGAGCGCGACGGCGGGGCGCCGCTCCCAAGCGTCATTGGGGCCGACGGGAAACGCCAAATCGTGGTGGTGTTCCAAGGGATGGTCTGCGGCCATTGCATCGAACAATTGCGCGACTTGGCCCGGGTCAGCACCCATTTCGAGGACGCGGAAGTCACCGCGCTTAGCACCCGACCCCTGCCGTCTGACGTGGATGCGAAGATCGCCGCACCGGCAGGCGCACCGTTCCGCGTCCTGAAGACCGTGGCTGATAAACAGCTTTTGGAAAAGTTAGATTTGTCCGCGGCTGACAAGGGTGAACACGCCGTCATCATCTGGGACAAGGACGGGAAGGAAAGGTACCGCTACGTCGGTCCCCAGCCGTTGCCGGACGATTACGAAGCGGTTTATGCCCTGCGCAACCTGCCGCGGTGAGGCGGGCGTGGCGCGCAAGACAAAGGGCAAATGACCAAGGCCAAATCGGGAGGGCCGATGCTCGGGCGCTGTGCGCATGAAACATTGCAGATCGCAAAACGGACGGTCAGGCGTGCCGCCGTCTTCTTTTGCCGTTTGCCGTTTGCGGTCTGCCATGCGCGCAGCGCCAGGTAGGGCAAGGCGAGTCTGGCGAGGCGCCGCCGGGCGGGAACGAAGGTGAAGCGCGCCGCCGAGAACGCTCGCGCCTTGCTCAGACGAGGGCGTCTAACCCACCGCGACACCCGTGAGGAACGTCCCAGGGTGAAGTTACGCCAGGAGGGCGCGTTGCCGGCGTTGCGGTTTTCCAAAGATGGTGGCCGATGGCACCCGAGGCGCGCTTGGATGGCGAAATGGACGCCATTCGTACCGGCGAGACGTGATCGCCTCGTGGCGTTGGAGAGCGCTCCGCGATTGTATTAGTTGAGCATCCCCACGCCTTGTCCCGGCTCATTCCTCGCCGAAATCACCTTCCGCCGTGGCGTTACCCGCCCTGGTTTTCAGCTGCAGCACGGTGACGGAGTACGACGGAAAGGTGAGATCGAAGCTCGCTCCCAAACCTTGCAACGGCACGGCGCCGGGCACGGCCTGGGCCGCGGCGCCGGGGGCGTTCGTCGCCGCCGGATCGCCCGTCAACAAAACCGCGCGACCCGTCGGCGACACGTTCCCGGCGCCGTTCAACGTGAAGTGCACGGGTTGCGGCTCGGGAGCCGCGTTGACCACTTTCACGTAGATCGTCCCGTTCTTCGAATTTCGGGTGACGCTGGCATAAAGCTTCGACCCGCCGCCGCTGGTGAGCGTCGCGGGCAGGACGACATCGCCATGGCCGTTGGCGAACATGACTTGGACGTAGTACGCCGGAGACCCGTAACTCTCTAGCGCGTCGTAGCCGATCAGGTTGGTCGGCCATTGGGAGGCGCCCGGGTTGGTGTTCACGAAGAGCGGCGCATACGACTCCATGATGACGAGGTCGGAATTACGCTCCAGTCCGATCAGCCACGCCGCGTCGCCCAAGGCGGCATGCAAGTTTGGGGTGGGCACACCTTCCTGCGATGCCCATTCGCCCACGAAGATCTTCGGCCCGCCCCGACGGTAGGTGTCGTAGTGGTGCACGTCGTTCTCAAACCCGGTGGGCGATTTGTAATAATGCTCGTCCACGACGTCCGGCGTGCGGCTGGTGACGGTGGCGGTGGCGATCACCTGCAGGTTTGGGAAACTGCTTTTCAGCGCATCGTAGAATTGGGCGAAACGCCCCTCGTAGCTCCCGGACTGGTCAAAAAAGTCCTCGTTGCCGACTTCGACGTAGTGCAACGGGAACGGCGCCGGGTGGCCGTCGGCGGCTCGTTGCGCCCCCCAATAGGTGTGGGTGTCGCCGGTGACGTACTCGATCTCGTTCAGGGCGTCGAGCACGTACGGGGCGAGGTCCGCCCCGGGTTTCACGTACTCGCCTGCCAGCGAGTAGCCGGCGTAGAGCGCGAGGATCGGTTCCATGCGCAAGTCTTCGCACCACTCCAGGTACTCGAGCAGCCCCAGGCCATCGGTGGACCGGTAACCCCACGGGCTCAGGTGCCCCGGACGCTGCTCGATTGGGCCGATCGTGTCGGTCCATTCGAAGCGTTGTGCGATGGTGTTTCCTTCAAGGTAGTTGCCGCCCGGCAGACGCAGGTGGGCCGGCTTCATGGCGGCCAGTTTTTCCATCAGGTCAACCCGGTTGCCATTGGGGCGGTTGTGGTAGGTCGGTCTAAACAAGGACGCCTGGGTGATCCAGAATGTGCCAGGGCCATTCCCGGAGATGACGTAGCGCGCGTCGGCCGTCACCGGGGTTAGCGCGGTGCGCAGGCGTAAGGAATATTTCGCCCACCCGGTGGTGACCTGGGCCACCTCTGCCTGGGCGTAAACCGCCGAGCCATCGGTGCTCTCGATCGAAACGGTCAACGGGCCGGTGAAACCGGGCGCGGCTTTGGCCCAGAACGACGCCCGGTAGGTGGTGGCAGGATAAACCGGAATGCCCCAATAACCCTCGTTCGCCGCGCCCACGCGTCCGCGGGTGGCGTTCACCCGCAGGCTGGTGCTCAGCTCGGTGCCGACGACCGGCTCGGTGAGGTCAAGCGCGACGCTGCCGGAACCGCCGTTCCCTTCGACCACCGACCAGTGGGTCGGCGTCGTCGGATCATCTTTGAACGCCCGGTTCTGGACCAGTTCACCATAGAGGCCGCCGTCCAAGGCGTGGTTGATCTACTCGATCATCAAACCGTAGAAGAGGGGGTTGACAGTGGCGGCGGCGCGGGTGGCGATGACACCGGACACGCTGCGGCTGATCGCGACGCCAAGATGTCCGGAGCCGTCAGCGGGCTTGCGTAGAAACGGACGTCATCCACCGCGCCGTTCACCCAATCCACGTAGCCGTTGGCGAACTGGCCGTGGCCGATGCCCGTGTGCCCGTTGGCCGGGCTGGGCGAGGCCGTAAAGACCTGCCCGCAAAGCACGCCGTTGACGTAGACCGAGAGGGAGCGGGCGCTCGCGTCGTAGACGCCTGCGAGGTGGTACCACGTCCCGGCCACGGGCGTGATCCCGGAATCCGCGTAGACCGCCGTGCCCGCACCGGACGCCGCTCCCGTCGGCATCGTGAAAGTGAGGGTGTTGGTGTCGCCGCGCTTTTGCAGAAAAAGCGCGGATTGAAAGCCGGAATCTTCACTGACGAACGTTTGGTAGCCAGGGATCGTGTTGAGTTTCACCCAGGCTGCCACCGTCAAACTGCGGGTGGTGTCGACCACGTCCGCCGAGATGTCTGCGTAGCTGCCCGGCGTACCAGGCAGGCTAAGGGCGTGCGGACCCACCTTGCCGGTGGTCCACCCGGCCGCGCCCAACAAGGTGGCGTTGTGGGTGCCCGCAGAATCATGCGCGACCGTGCCAGCGCCTTCGTTAAACGTCAGGTGAGAGATCGGGTCGGGCGTTTGCGCTTGCAGCACACCGGCACCGCAGAGCAGGGCCAACGAACACGTCAGGATGGCGGGCGAAAGCCGCTTCAATCCGGTCCGGGCGGCGTTCTGGGGGGTCAGGCGAGATTTCATGATTGATCCTTGGGGGGCAAGGTGAGTGGACGTTGCAAGGGGGCAACGCCTCGAACTAACGGCTTCCGATCCGAACATGGCGACCACCTTTTCGCAAGCTTTCCTTCGGTTCCGGTCCGGAAAAATGTGGAGACTTGGCACGAATGGACGGGCGTGACGGCGCCGACACGGGTTCGGTCGGCCCGTGGTGAGTGATCCGACCCACACGGTCGGTGGTTCAGGCGTCCCTCCGCGACGCAAGTTCACTCCGTCGCACCGTACCGAGACGGAGCTCCCAACCTGCTTTCAACCATCCCTTCGGGCCGGGGACGGCGGTGGTTCTTGCTCGGCGGAAGGGCGTCCGCTCGCCCTCCCAACCTACATTTCAGCTCCCGATTTCCGGCCCCTGCCTTTCCCTAAGGATTCCCGCTGCCGCCCGCGGCACCGTAGACTTGGCCGGTGGCGTAGCTCGACTCTGCGGACGCCAAGAGCACGTAGACGGGACCGAGTTCAGCCGGTTGGCCCGGACGCCCCATCGGGCTTTGCGCGCCGAAGCTCGGGATCTTGTCCGGCGGTTGGCCACCGCTGACCTGGAGCGGCGTCCAGAACGGGCCGGGGGCCACGGCATTGACCCGGATCCCTTTCTCACTCAGCTGCTTGGCCAGCGCTTTGGTGAACGCAACGATGGCCGCCTTCGTCTGCGCATAGTCGAGCAAGCTGGCCGAGGGTTCGTAGGCTTGCACCGAGGCGGTGTTGATGATGCACGCGCCCGAACCGAGGTGCGGCACCGCTGCTTTGGTGATCCAAAACATCGCGTAAAGGTTGGTCTTGAGGGTCGCGTCAAACTGTTCAGTCGTCAGGTCGAGGATCGAATCGACGGCGTGCTGTTTGGCGGCGTTGTTGACCAGGAGGTCGAGCCCGCCCAGGCCCTGCGCGGCGTCGCCGACGAGTTTCTGGCAGAAGGCCTCGTCCCGGATGTCGCCCGGGAGAGCCAAAGCTTTGCGTCCATCCGCCCGGATCAGGTCGACCACTTCCTGCGCATCGGGTTCCTCCGCGGGCAGGTAGTTGATGGCGACGTCCGCGCCTTCGCGGGCGAAGGCGATGGCCGCAGCCCGGCCGATGCCGGAATCGCCGCCGGTCACGAGCGCCTTGCGGCCCCTGAGCCGCCCGTTGCCGCGGTAGCTTTTCTCGCCGTGGTCGGGGCGCGGCTCCATCTCTTTGGCCAAACCGGGTGGTTCCTGCTGCTGTTTCGGAAAGGGCGGTTTTGGGTATTCCGTCACTGGATTTGGTTCGGCAGACGAGTCAGTGGCGGTGACGGCGGAGGCGTTGCCGCCCCTGGCGAAAGACGATGCGGCCAGCGTGGCGACCAAACCGGCGGTCATGTTCCCGACGAACTGACGCCGCGAAGGTAGGGCGTCACCAGGGTTTTCGATCTTCGGTGTTTCCATGCTACGAATCCTTTTCTTAGGTCCTTAAGGAGGTCGCCGGAAGCGTGCGCGATGGGCTTTGGCCCGAGGCGGAAAATGGGTGAACTCCTGAGGGCAGCCCGGCGCTGCGCGCGTGGCAAAGCGCAGAAATGAAAACCGCCCGGCGACGCCGTCCCGGAGTGGTCCCCGTGGGCGTTGCGGTGTCCCGCCCACCGCCCGTTTTGCGATGGGCTATCTGCGATCTGCCATGCCCTCCGGCCCGCGCTCCGGCACCCGCCCATCCGGCAGGCGCCAGGGACGCGGGCGACGAAACGGCATGGCCAGCAAGTCGCCCACGGTGAGTTCCCGTTCGTCGCGGTAACCCGGCACGCCGATCGTGAGCTCCCCTTGCGGGACGTCGCGCCGGAGTGTCCGGTGCAGGACGTCCCACCAAGGGAACACGGTGCCCCAATTTGCATCCGTCTCCCGTTGGACGATCGAATGGTGGATCCCGTGCATGCGCGGGGTGACCAACGCTCGGTTTAGAACCCGCTCTAACTGCAGCGGCAAGCGCCAGTTCGAATGCTGGAACTGGACCGCCAATTCAAAGATCACGAGGAACAAGACGAAAACTCCCGGCGAAAGCCCGATCAGCGGCACCGACGCGGCGTACAATCCCGTGGTCAGCACCATTTCGCCGAAATGGAAACGGACGGCCGTGCTGACGTCCATGTCGAGGTCGGTGTGGTGCACTTGGTGGAGGCGCCAAAGGTTTTTGTCGCGGTGCAGGGCGACGTGCCACCAGTAGTAAAGGTAATCCATCAGCACGACCCCCACGGCCGCGGCCAGCGGACGGGGTAGGCGCAAAGCGTGGAGCAGGCCGAACCGGGCGCGCTCGGCCCGCGCGGCTATCGCCAGCGGCAAGGGTAACATCGCCGCGCGCATGACCAGCACGGACGGTAAGGAGAGCACCAGGTTGCGCGCCACTCGCCCCAACGTGCCGTGAACCTGCCGCCGGAGCGGACGCCGCCATTCCAGCGCGGCGATCAGCAAGAACGCCAAGATCAAAAGCGGTGAGCCGATGCGGTCAAGCGCGCGCAGGGCGCCGGTGCGGTCGCCCACGTTCCCTGGGAGGGCCCGCCCGCCACGCTGCGCGGACCTCGGCGCGGAGGGCAGCCACCAAGGCGCAGCGTAGCACTGCGGGCGGGCCGGTGCTCCGCCGGGCGCTGCGCGCGTCGAAAATCTCCGATCGCCGATCGCCAAACGGAGCGACGGGCGTTCCTGAGAGCCGACGATGGCCGCGCGCATACCTACGTCAGATCGTCGCGAACCCGTTTAAGGAACGCGCGCAACACCGGCCGCTGCAGCCGGTAATGGACGAACTTGCCGGTGCGCTGCACCTCGATCAGGCCGGCAGTCTCCAACTCCTTCATGTGGTGCGACAGCGTGGGCGCGGTGATGTCGAAACAATCTCGAACGGATTCGCAAGCCAACGCGTCCTTGCACTCACCCAAGCGTTTGACGATCTCGTACCGCCGAGGGTCGGCGAGCGCTTTGGCGATGAGCTGGACCTCTTTCTCTGTGAGTTCGACCGTTTTCGACGCAGGCATCTGGCTACCGTCGGCGCCGGTGGGCGGGTGCCCGTTTCTCCAGGCTGACCCTTCCCCCGCCGACCAGCTAAAAATCCTTGCGGAACATCCGTCCCGCAAGGGATTTCCGGATGGGGCACCCGCCTCAGCGCAAGCCGCCCGAGGCGAGCAGGTGTTCACCCGTCAACCAGCGCGACTCGTCCGAGGCGAGGAAGACCGCGATCGAGGCGATGTCGTCGGGTTGACCACCCCGGCCC